>NZ_CM000745.1:5313192-5318686 GCF_000161455.1 Bacillus pseudomycoides DSM 12442 | reverse complement strand
AAAATACTCGCTGTATCAACGTTTTTAACTATTACAACAGCTAATGTAGTTACACCAGTAACAGCCTTTGCAAGTGAAATTGAACAAACTAACACTGGAGATATGTCTCTTTCAGCAAATGAAGAACAAATGAAAAAAGCTTTGCAAGATGCTGGGATGTTTGCAAAATCTATGAATGAATATTCTTATTTATTAATCAATAATCCAGATGTGAGTTTTGAAGGAATTACTATTAATGGGTATGCAGATTTGCCTATTAAAATTGTACAAGATCAAAAGAATGCAAGAGCACATGCTGTTACATGGGATACGCAAGTGAAAAAACAGCTGTTAGATACATTGACAGACATTATTGAATATGATACAAAATTTGATAATCATTATGGAACATTAGTAGAGGCGATTAATACAGGGAATGAAGATACTTTAAAAAAAGGAATTACAGATTTACGAGGTGAAATTCAACAAAACCAAGAGCATGCACAAAAATTAATACAAGAATTAACTAAGTTAAAAGACGATATTGGACAAGATGTTAGAGCATTTGGAAGCCATAAAGAGACATTGCAATCGATTTTAAAAAACCAAGGTGCTGATGTGGAGACTGACCAAAAGCGTTTAGATGAAGTTTTAGGACAAGTAAACTATTATAAAAAATTAGAATCTGATGGATTAACAATGGTAAAGATCCCTTTTATTCCCACGCTGATTTCTGGTGGTATAATGATAGGTACAGCAAGAGATAATTTAGGCCGATTAGAGCCTACATTAACAGAATTACGTAAGACTGTAGATTATAAAATAACATTAAATCGTGTAGTTGGAGTTGCGTTTCATAATATTAGTGATATGCATAGTACGATTGATAATGCTATCACTGCTCTTACTTATATGTCCACGCAATGGGATGATTTAGACTCTCAATATTCGAGTGTACTGGGACATATTGATAAAGCATCTCAAAAAGCTGATCAAAATAGATATAAATTCTTAAACCCTAACTTGAATTCAGCTAAAGACAGTTGGAAAACATTAAGAACAGATGTTGTCACATTACAAGAAGGGATGAAAATTGCAGAGAAAAAAGAACAGGATCTTATGAATCAGCTTCGTCCATCAAACGTTTTCTACTTTTATAAAAAAATTCATAACGCATACACATTTGAAATAAAGACTGGAACAAATGCACCAAATGCGTCTTATAAAGTTATGAATTTAACTAAAAACACTGTTCATAACATGTGGAGTGGAGGACCAAATACAAACATGTGGGCTGACTGGCTTTCGTTCAATCCAAAAGATGAATTTGCGGTGGTAGCAGTAGTGGATGGGAAAGAATACATTGTATATAAAGACAAAGTAGAAAATATAATGAACTGAACCCGGAAAGTTAGACAGAAAAATTAGGCAGCTATTGGGGGTACGGCTACGATTCCTTCTTTTTGGAGCCACTCACAAACGTAAAGCAAGAGAGGAGGTTATATGAGTTATCCTCCACTCTTGCTTAGATTAACCAGCTACTTCAATTGGAATCGGTGATACAGGTATATCAAATTCAATATCTGGAGGACGTCTATTAGAATCTAGTCGGTATTTTCCAAAGCGGTTCACATGGAATGTTACATAGGGACTCAGATCAGACAATACTTCCGCATCAATTTTATTTCCCTCCTGTATATATTCATGAAGAATCCGTGTAAGTTGAAATACATTATAAAAAATTAAGCAATTAGCGATTAGATGGTTATATTTAATGATTTTTCTTTGACGTTCCCGATTATTCTCTGCAATAATTCCTTCTCCACCAAAGAATAACCATTTCGCAAATCCATTAAAAGATTCACTTTTATTTGTAGCTGCTTGAATTGTACTTCTCAATTTTTCATTAGATAGGTAATTTAACAAAAATAAAGTGCGAATTGCACTACCTAACTCTCGAAAAGCTTGATATAACTTGTTCTTTTTACTATATGTATTTAACTTATTTAAAATCGTGGAAGGATGAATCCGTCCCATTTTAATTGACATCACTACACGTAACATATCTTTATAATGATTTTCAATCAAATTCCAATCAATTGAGTGTGAGAACAATCCATCAATATGTTGATAGGATAGAGTTTGATCAAAATATTAATTGAACGTGTATTTTGCAACAAATAAAAAGAATCCATTTTGAAAAAGATTAATCAAAACGAATTCCTACACAATACATCTAGAGTTATTATTTATAAAAAAGTTTGATTAGAACTCATGACACCATCATATAAAAGCGTTAAAAACTACTTCAATACATCATTGAATAAGCAGGCATTAAAATTTAGCTATCTAATATTTCAAGGTGCGCTACAATTAATTATTCGGACGTATTCTGCTGATTACATCGATCACACAAAATCTCTTTCGCATTTTTTACTAATACTTTATCTAATACCCCGACAGGCATTCTTGATTTAGTGGGTAAGTTCAACCGAACAATAAATTCTTCCCCTTCAACAATTTCTTTAAAACAAATATGGCAAACTAGTTTTGCTTCTTTAAAAAATGACACCAAATTTATCACCTTTCTCTATTCATCTTCTAAATCTTGTTCTTGCTTTACTCTTAATCTATATACATAATACAGCGGTATAAATCCACAAATAAATACAATAGCTCCTAATAATAGACCATCAATCCAGCTAAAGTTTGGTGTAATAGAAATAAGATATGCAACAGTCACTACAATAATAGTTAGTACTACCATACTAACAATAAGTGATTTCTTTGGATTTTTTATTTCCTTTTCATGTTCCACACTAACACTCATCGATAAATATGCAGATACAACAGATGTTAAAATAAATACCATCCAAAGTGGGTTTTCACGCATCCCATCAAGTCCACCTTGAAAGAACTCGTAACCAAGGATACATAAGATCCCGATTGTTTGGACAATATACGTAATTCTAATATTTTTCAAATTCCTTAAAATGAGTCTTTCATCTGTAATCTTCTTCATTCAAAATCCTCCTGATTTATCCAAAATATTTCGTCTAAGTTTGCATTTACGGCATAGCAAATTTGTAAACATAGCTTTAGTGACGGGTTATATTTCCCTTTTTCAATCAAGCTGACGGTTTGCCTTGTAATACCAACTGCATCAGCAAGCTGCTGTTGTGTTAAATCTGCTTTGACACGAGCAATTTTCACGTGATTTTTCATATAACACCCTCCACAGAATAATGTAACTTATATATTACCTTATGTAAAGTATAAGTTACATAAAACTAAAAAACAACTTCATATCATAAAATAGTAGCTGTTTGTAGCTTTGAAAAGTAACTTAAATCCTTAGAGATCTCTTCAAAAATAAGAAACAGTTTTTATCCAACTTTCATACAAATTATCAATTTTTTTAAATTACCAAACTTTATGCAAATGATACAAAAAGCCAATGCACATATGCGTATTAAAACAAAAGAAGGTCATAGGATACAAATTTATAAAGTTGATTTGTATAGAGGGATATCCCTGGAAATATAAGGTGTTAAAACCTCTAACCATTGACGTATATATATTACTAATGTAATATATATATTACAAAGGAAATAAATGTATTGGAGGCTTCTAATATGCTTACCAAAGTAAAGCGAATTCGACTTGAAAAGGGTATGACACAGGGGGAATTAGCAAAATTAACAAACGTAAGTAGACAGACAATCGGTCTAATAGAAAAAGGCGAATACAACCCATCTTTGAAATTATGTATTGAAATTTGTAAAAGTCTAGGTGTTACATTAAATGATTTATTTTGGGAGGAAGATTAATGTCTAAGTTATTAAAATTATATCTTTTCGGAAAAGGTACTTCTGTTGATGAACGAGAACAAAATACTGCCTTCGAAATAATGGCAAACGCCGGAATTCTAGCTCTTTTTATCTGTTTTGGAGCTATCCTATATGATTTGATTTTAAATAAAGAGGTTACATCACTTGGTATTTTAGCTTTAATTATTCTTTTAACGACATCACTTTATATAGTTATAATGATGAGAGTCAAAAAAATATACTTACGTTTTGCAAATAATAAAACATTGATACGAAAATCGATATTTTCAGGCTTTATTTTCTTTGTTTTATATACTTTATTAACACATTTATCTGGAGAATCAATTACCATGAGGGACCTTATTGGGAACAGTATAGGCGGCGTTTTTTTTGGCCTATGCATGAATGGATATAGTAAATATAATAGTAAAAAAGCGGAAGAAGATGAACTATAATATTAATTCAAAACACCCTTCATTAGTCATTAATGAAAGGTGTTTTTTTATATACATTATCTTTATTGATGTAGCGATTAATCTTATTGCATTATTTCTTTAATAATCGGTACCTGCATAATCAACTTTTATAATGCTTTCAGAATGAAAACGTGATGTCTTTTATGGTAACCAAGTTTATTTTTATCGTTGTGGGGAGCAATCAATTTCTTAAGTTGATGGCTATGTATGGTGACCCCTATAACAGCTATATCTATATTGAGAAATTTATTACAAAATTAGTTGTAAATGTTAAAAAATCGAAAGTAAACTTTTACCCATAAGTTTACTTTCATTTTTTTAATCTCGTTAGATTAATCCCAACTCCCTTGGTATCCTCAAAAATATAAATAAAAGTATACATTCAAAGAATTATAAATTAAGCCTTTATAATATAGATGCGCAAATTAAATTAATTTTATTATATAATTAATTTAATTTATTGTTATTTATCTTTACGACACTATAAATATGTCATTTGTTTGAACCTTACAATTTATAGTTTAAAAGAAAGGAGGTATATCTTTTTGAATAAGAATATACAAAGTGATGCAAAAACGGTAATTGGAATATCTATAGGAATGTGCTTGGGGACAACCTTCGGGTTGCTTATTAATAACCTTGCTCTGGGTATAATAATTGGCATTGCTATTGGATTTGGAATTTCTAAAATAAAACAAAAAAAATAGCTTTATTTATTCTATACAACAGCAGTAGAATAACCCCTTACCTTTGAAGTGGTAAGGGGTTATTCTTATAAATTTTAGTTACCATAATCCCACTTATCAGTAGTCCATGTATCTAAAAATCTCAAAAAGTCCCTTCAGATCTTCTGAAGAGACTTTTTATTCATAAAACCATTAACTTAAGAGATTTTTTCCAATTTGAATAATAATAAATGAACTGAATTAATAAAGTTATTACTGAAATTCCAGTTAAGGTTGCAAAAAAGTTAATCCCAAATCTGATAAATAAGTTACTATTAGAGTGATAACTACAAAAGGAATTGAGGCTAAAACATTATAAAAACGTTTTTTATAAAAAAGATGATCTTTTTTATTTATATAATTATTGACCATAAAAATCCTCCTCTTTCTTTTCTAAACTTCATGTATATTCACATTAATAGAACACCTAAATTTTACCACATCATAAGGTATTATTAACATAAATCCCAAAAAGGGGTAACAT
>NZ_CM000745.1:5312791-5313092 GCF_000161455.1 Bacillus pseudomycoides DSM 12442 | reverse complement strand
TTTGATTTGATCGGTCATATTCTTTTCTAATATTTTGATCACATTGTTACTACTAATTTTCTTTCCAGACACGATCCCTGGAATAATGAATTCACAAGTCTTTTTATATTGCTCGCATAAGTAATTTGATTTACCTACAATTACTCGGCTCTTGCATAGCGGACATTTCCCTAGTGTACGATCTTCCATTGTTGGAAAACGAAACTTTAGCCCCTCCTTATCCAAGTAAAGTGCCGCTGTAAATTCACCCTTTTCTCCTTTAAATCCTTGAATGAAGTCTGAACATTGCCCCGTCAAAATC
>NZ_CM000745.1:5301660-5312691 GCF_000161455.1 Bacillus pseudomycoides DSM 12442 | reverse complement strand
AGGTTGCTGTCCATGTAACAACCTACTCCACGATCCTGGATTTGATGGTACAACTGGAGCATTTGCTACAGGTTGGAACCCGACGGATGGAGCAACTTTAAACAACCAGCAGCAAAACACCCACAGCGGTATTTTGGTTACAGGCCAAACCGGTCCATCCGACCCAGCAGCAACAACACGCATCGTAGCCCTAGAGCTTCCACCAACTCCAACAAACGCAGTTGTCTTCACAAGTGTCAGCCAGGCTGTCGATGTTGATCCAGGTTGTTGCTATACGCTTTCCTTTGCCGCTGATGTAAGGGATGGGGCGATACCTGTAGCATCCGTTTCTTTCCCACAAGTGCTACCGGCAACGCAATGTCCTCCTAGCCCTGCGGATATTGTTTCACATAATTTCCCACACATTGTCCTACAAGGTCATCAAGGTCAGAGTTCCTTCCAACCTTACACTCTCGTTGTATGTGTGCCTGACAATGCGACAGTAGCATGTATTACTTTCCAAAACATCTTTGTCGACAATGGAAATGGAGGAACGGCCTTTATTGACAACGTCGTATTCCAACCTACTGGCGGAGGTTGTGATGGTTGTGTGCAGAATTTCGTCTAATTAATTAACAAAATCGCAGCTCCTTAATGGAGCTACGATTTACAGGCTGTGGAGAAAATCTTCTCCACAGCCTGTTTTGTATCTGAATGCTTTTTCACTTGTCATTACAAAGTTTCTATTATATATTCTCTCAGCGCTTCCTCCCATTGTCTCATAGAAGTAAAACCATTCAGTTCTAGGCACAGGTGCTGTAAAACTGAATAGCGTGGTCTTTCTGCTTTCGCCCTATATTCTTCCGTTTTCACAGGGATGACCTTAACGTTGACCCTCATTTCCTGAAAAATACGAGTAGCAAACTCAAACCAAGAACATTCCCCCCGATTTGACACATGGTAGGTTCCATACTGATTCGTTTGTATCATTTCGCCGGTTTTACATACTAAATCTTTTGTATAAGTAGGACACCCAATTTGATCACACACAACGCGTAGCTCCTTTTTTGTCTGAGCCAACGTCTGCATTGTCCGTACAAAATTTGGACCTTCCCCGCCATACAACCATGATGTTCTCATAATAAAGTACCGACTGTGAAAGTTTCTTACTGCTTCTTCCCCTGCTAGCTTAGAAGCACCATATACATTGAGAGGATTTGTTTGATCAAATTCGTGGTAATCACGCGCATGCATTCCATCAAATACATAATCCGTACTAAAATAAACAAGTTTCGCTCCTATTGCTTCCGAAGCTACCGCTATGTTTCTTGTCCCCAATGCATTTACAGCATATGCTTCTTTCCAATTTTCTTCAGCAGCATCTACTTTTGTATACGCAGCGCAGTGAAGGACAAGATCTGGTTTTAGGCTTTTCATGATAGGATTAAGTGACGTAGCATCTGTAACATCTAATTCTTTTCTTGTAAAACTATAGAGTGTATCCCCTTTTTCTGTAAAATAAGCAATAAATTCTTTACCAAGCTGACCTCCTGCTCCTGTAACAAGTACTTTCACTTTATCTCACCTACTCTTTAATGGCTTCCACCATTGTTCATTCTTCCTATACCATTCTATTGTATCCTCTAAGCCTTTTGTAAAGGAGTATACCGGTTTCCATCCCAGTTCTCTCTGTAACTTAGACGAATCGATTGCGTACCGCCAGTCATGACCAAGGCGGTCTGGAACGAAGGATATCATATTCTTTGATTTTCCGAGCTTTTCTAAAATCATTTCCACAATCTCTATGTTTCTCTTTTCATTATTACCTCCAACATTGTATATTTCTCCGTCCCTTCCATTATGCAGAACTAAATCAATTGCCGTGCAATGATCGAATACATGAAGCCAATCCCGCACGTTTTGTCCCCTCCCATATACAGGAAGTTCCTTATCTTCCATTGCATTTGTAATCATAAGCGGAATGAGTTTCTCTGGATATTGATATGGACCGTAATTGTTAGAGCAGCGTGTAACAATTACAGGAAGTTTGTACGTTTCGAAATAAGAAAGAGCAATTAAATCCGAGCTGGCTTTACTAGCAGAATAAGGGCTATTTGGTGAGATAGGAGTCTCTTCCGTAAAATGACCAGTTTCTCCTAAAGAGCCGTACACTTCGTCTGTTGAAATGTGAAGGAATCGCTGAATACCGAAAGTTTTAGCAGCTTCCAATAATACAGCTGTTCCTACTATGTTTGTCGTATAAAATTGCATAGGACCTTGTATACTTCTGTCTACGTGCGATTCCGCTGCAAAGTGCACGATACTATCAATTTTGTAATCTTGCATTACAGCTTGAATTTTCTTAGCATCTCTTATATCCCCTTGTATAAAGGTATAATTACTATGAGGCTCTATATCCTTGATACTAGATAAATTGCCAGCGTATGTTAACAAATCATAATTAATAACATGGCAATCAGGATACTTCTTGAGAAAATAACGGACAAAGTTACTACCGATAAATCCTGCTCCTCCTGTGACTAGTACATTCATGTCGATATCTCCTTAAATTGAAAGTAATGAGTGGTTTCGTTGAACTTAGGCAACATGCCATCTTTTTCTGATAAAACCGGGTTACTTACGGGCCATGAAATAGCAAATTCTTCATCATTCCATGCGATTCCACTATCACATGACGCGTCGTAAAATTCATCTACTTTATAATGTACAATTGTGTGAGGAACGAGTGTACAAAAACCATGTGCAAATCCCTTTGGTACAAGTAACAGTCGATGATTATCACCCGTTAGCAAAAATGATTGCCATTTCTTATAGGTTGGGGATCCCTTCCTCAAATCCACAATAACATCGAAAATCGCACCTTGTATAACCTGTACGAGCTTTGTTTGAGCTCTTGGTTCTAGCTGAAAATGCAGCCCTCTTATCACACCCGCTTCCTTTGAATACGATGTATTGTCCTGTACAAATTTGTGGTGAATACCGAGATGCCTCAGCACCTTTTCATTATAACTTTCCTTAAAATACCCGCGCGCATCATGAAACACACTCGGCTCAATGAACTTAACATCAGAAAGAGATGCAGGAATCGTCTTCAACTCTTCCCTCCCCCTCCATTAAACTCATCACCAAAATCTACATGTTGCGCTAATGTATTCGCTTTATGCAGTGAAGGGTGCGTTCCGGCATCCGTCCACCATCCTTTCAGCGTATCGTAGGTAAGTACTCCTCTTGCCAAATACTCATTATTAATATCTGTTACTTCCAATTCTCCTCGATCAGAGGGTTTTAACTGACTGATCATCGAAAACACACTGTTATCGTACATATAAATTCCGATTACAGCATAGTTGCTCTTTGGAGAAGCCGGTTTTTCTTCAATGCATACAATCTTACCATCTTGAATATGAGGAACCCCAAAACGACGCGGGTCATCTACTTCTTTTAATAAAATTCTGGCTCCTGCCCCTTGCTTTCTGTAATTTTCTACATACGGTTTCAAGCTGTCAGAAAAAACATTATCACCTAGAACGACAATCATCTTCCCATTTCCCACAAACGTTTCGCATAACCCAAGTGCTTCAGCAATTCCTCCCGCTTTCTCTTGTACACGATATGTGAAGGACACCCCAAAATCAGCTCCACTGCCAAGAAAACTGACTACATCACCCATATGTTCTTTCCCGGTAATGACAATAATATCTGTAATCCCGCATTCCCGAAGCTTATATACAGAGTGATAAATCATTGGATAGCGACCGACGGGAAGCAAATGCTTATTTGTGACCTTTGTAATCGGGTACAATCGAGATCCAGTTCCACCGGCAAGGATAATCCCTTTCATTTTATCCCTCCCCCTTCAAACCATTTGTATTTTTGGTTCATACACTACACCCTTCAATTTTCATACATTATCAATTTAACCTTGTAAACTCTCTGCATACCCTATATATGTGCATAATGCTTTTCTATATTCCTCTTTATCTAATTCCTTGCTTTAAAGTTGATTACTTTCTGTTAAGGGACTACTAAACAACAAGAACTTATACACTCTCCTGTTTACCATCTGAAATATTGGCACACTTACACTTAAGCTCTTGCTATCTATGGTTTTATAAAAAAGGCATATACTCTTGTATAAATACCTTTCTATACGCTTCATATGAAAGCGCATCAAAGTCATCCCCGCAATAATGTATACACCATGGTTCTAATTGACTTGCTACCCCTACTTTATATCCTTTCTTAATAAACTCTAAACACTGCGAAATATCATAAAAGTGGTAGCCCGTAAACAAGTCTTCCCGCCAAGGTAAATCATATTGTGTAACCATTAACAGACCATCTACCGCTTGCACGGGCATATAAGGTATACGATGCCCGTACTGATCAAACGTAAGAGTGCGAAAAGCTCCCCTTCTCTCCTCAATAACTTTCCCAACCGTCTCTTTTCCCTCCCACCATATCCCACTCTCAGGAATGTTTTTACATCCAATCATTCCAAACATACCTAATGAAGAGTCATTTTGAAATAAAGATAATACGTTAAATAAAAAATAGGGGGAAATAATGAATGTATCTTGATGTAGATAAATTTTATACTGGGCATCATGTAGCATTGCTTGATTATATCCTTGTGTCATACTCTTAGAATTACGAACCGCTAAGAATTCTATCGTATACGCTTCTGGAACGTACAAACATTGTATATGCCTCTTACATTTTTCATATAGTTGATCATCATTTACACAAGTAACAAATAAAAATGTATTTTCACTCATTATCCAATTCACTCTCCTTAAATTTACCGCTTAAGAGCCAGTTGAAAATATAATTTGTACCGAAGCAACAGCTTCAGTACTTTTCATCACTGTTTAAAGCTGCATGTAATTTTGAAAGTAAACAGAGTGTAACAGCTACATTATTATTTAGAAACAGTATTTTTTTATTCTCCTCAACCACTTCAACACCTTGATTACTGTGAAATTAGATCTGACTATTGTTCTAACCATCATTTAGCTTCATTTGATAAACAAGTATTTAATTTCATCTTTTATATAAAGAAAAATACTTGCTACACACTGCTTTTTACGCTCTAACTTATCCTAAGTCAGAATAACCATATGGATCTCCAAATGCCTTTAAACAACTCCTATCTTTTATTTTCCTTACACATTATATTTACTACCTACATATATATGTCTTTCGTACAAGCAATCTAGTTGAAAGCGGAAAATAAAGAAAGTTTTTTCATCATCATGTTATGTAAAAAATAACTATTTACTAAGTTTTAGAATACCTATCATAGGAAAAGGGCTTTCTCATCAGATATAAGAAAGCCCCAGTAATTAAAAATATTCTACTTTACATTTCATAATTTCGCTGTAATATTTCTTTGTTCTCTAAGACAGTTTTAAAAATTTCACTATGTCCCTTTGGAAATAAAACTCCTAATCCAAATGAATGTCTAAATTCAATAGAAGGATATTGGGTTTTTAAAGTATTCCACAATTTATAAACCCCAAATTCCCTATCCATCACAGCAATATCATGAAATAAAACAATACCCTTATCCGCTACTTTAGGTAACCATGTTTGAAAATCATGTGAAACTGCTTCATAAGAATGACACCCATCAATATGAAGAATATCAACTGTTTCATCTTGAAACATTTCTAAAGCCTCATCAAATGTATTCTGAACTAAGGTCGCTATATTAGGATAGAATTTATTGACTACTCCTTTAACTGTTTGATAAACATCTTCTCCATAAGAACCACAATGTTGATCACCTTTCCAAGTATCAACTGCAAAACATTTAGTTGATAAATCTCCGTCTTTCACAGCCTGACAGAAACTATAAAACGAGGCTCCATAGTGTGTACCTAATTCAACAATTTTTTTAGGCTTCATAAATCTTACTAAATCATATCCAAAATTCAGATGTCCAGCCCATGCTGACATGCTTATCACAGTAGGATTATAATTATTTATTTCACTTAAAACATTATTATTTTTTTTCCATTCATGATGTATTAAGTCCGGATAATTTTTAAGAAATATTTGTCTTTCTTTTTCAAATCCCTCATAACTGATAATACCGCAATCATGTATGCACCACGGTGCATCTTGCTTAGGGACTCCTATATCATAACCATGATTAATAAATTCAAAACATTGAGATATGTCATAGAAATGCCATCCTTGAAATAAATCTTCTCTCCAAGAAAGGTCATATTGCGTAGCCATAATTAATCCATCAATCGCTTTTACCTTTTCATATTCATTTTCTACATTATACCTTCCGGTTAAAGACAATTGTCCTTTTCCTGCTGGAGTATGATAGACCACTCCATAAGGTTGATTACTTTCCCACCATACTCCTTTTGGTACTGTTTTTGAACCAATTACTCCTATCATTCCTAATTTAGCATTTTTCCTAAATAGTTCAATTATATCAAATATAAATTTTTTATTAATAATTGAAACGTCTTGATGTAAATATACTTTATATTTAGCATCGCTTTTTTTCATTCCCTGATTATAGCCGGACGTCATACTTTGAGCTCCTTCGATGGTCACAATTTCTATTTCATAACCCTCAGGTATTTCTAATTGTTTGATATGTTTTAAAGCTATACTGTATTCAATAGAATCGTTAACACAAGATATGAAACATATTTTCTTATCATTCATTTAATCATCACCTTAACAAATTAAATTTATTTTATCCTCTGGACAATTAAACATGAAATTCATAAATCCATACATTGAGTAATGAAATACAAAATAAATTATAAAATACTCACCGACTTTAACCCTACAACCTATATACTAGCTGTATTTCGATTTCCAGCTTCTCTCTTGCTAAAACCCTAACCTCAGTTTATATAACACCTCCCTTTTTTGTTAATGAAAAAGGGAGGTGTTAGGAAACTTAACGATAACAACAATCATTTTATTTATATTCTTTTGTATCAAAAGAGGTATGATTATAAAAGATTGTTAATTACACTCTCCTAATCTATTTCTAAAAAATATAGTTTTCACGGATATGATACAACATATTTTATTTTTAATATACCTTTCATCTTACCTTGTATAAAAATCCATTAGGGTGAAAAGTTACAAAGAACTTATGTTTACTCCCATCTATAACAAACTGATTATTTTCCTTTAAAAATTCTGTTAATGCTTCCATTGGCCCTGGTCCCCAATTTGGTAATACAGGATGACCATTTATGTTCGTATCTTCTACAACTAAATAGCTTCCTGTAGTAACTACCTCACTATATAATTTTAATTCATTCAGTACATGATTTTTGCTGTGATCGGAGTCCAAAATTACCATGACCACATCTTCCGGATTAATCATGCTTTGTACTTTTCCCATAGCTTCAGAGGATGTTGAAGATGCTCGTAAATAAGTTAATCGTGGGTGAGTAGGAAGGTTTGACTGAGGTGCTATATCAATAGAAAGAACTTGCCCTTTTTGGATTAAATCCAGCATCGATGAAAAAAACAGCGCGCTGCCTCCATCATATGTCCCACATTCAATAATAAGATCAGGCTTAATTTGATAAATTATTTCCTGATATAAAAATAAATCTAAAGGACATTTGTGAATTGGAACACCTAACCATTTGGTGCTTTTTGACCATACTAAGCTATCATAGTAATATTTATGGAACTCTTGAATAAAATCCTTCATATAAAACACCCCCTTTAAAATTTCCATTTATTTCATAAAATTGCGTGACACCAAACATAATATGTTTAAAAAGAAAAATTATGAATTCATTCATTCCAGAAGGCAAAGTAACTAAGTTCAGAAAGATGCTATATAATAACACATAAGGTATAGTTCCATGCAACTTATGAAGATCTTGGCGCTGTAAAAAAATACAGATGTTCTTCGTTGTAAAGTATGCTACCTTTTCATTTCTTGGTAATTGTACCTAACATCATTTCCTTTAGGGCAATATTTATCTTTTCTTCTAACACCCATATTCTTCATAACGTAATACAAACGGCCTATCAACATTAGAAATTATGGGTCATCTTGTTCCTTATAAAGACCTCATATTGTAATTGTCGAACTGGTGCCGTTTAAACAAGGCACGTTGAACAAAGTGACTCGCATTGTACCCGAATACAGTGTAAACGAATATGATAGTCAATGACGGACAGGGATTCCCAAAACCCACCAATCAACACCATAGATTAATAAATGTTTCCCACGCCCTTTCGTATGTTATTAATCGTATTTACATTAAATATGATAAAACTTAGTATACGCTTCTATGATAATTTTCAATTTTATTCTTTATGGAAAAAAGAAATCGTCTCCCCTAATCCTTGAAGCAATGAAAATTCCGGGTGCCAATTCAAATATTTTCTAGCTTTATCATTTGATAAATAACTATGGATAACATCCCCTGGTCTTTCCTCTTTGTATATTCTTTTATTTTCTATTTTCATTAAATTGCAAATTGTATCTAGCAGTTCATTAACTGAAATTTGTTGATTCGAACTAATATTACATATTTGATTGTCAGCATTTCTAAATGCCAAGAAGTTAGCATGTGCTACATCTTTAACAAAGATAAAATCTCGTGTCTGATTTCCGTCACCATATATAATTGGACTATCATTCTTAAATAAACGATCCATAAAAATGGAAATGACACCAGCCTCTCCATCTGTATTCTGCCTTGCACCATAAACATTGGAGTATCTGAGAATTGTATATTTTAAACCATAAAGCTTTGCAAATAATTGAATATATGCTTCACTGGTCAATTTTGATAAACCATAAAATGATACAGGATTAAGATCATGGTTCTCATCAATAGGTAAGTATTGGGGATTACCGTATACAGCAGCAGTTGATGCGTAAATAATTTTTTTTACATTGTACTTTATACAAGCTTGAAGAATATTAACAGTAGCCATGACATTTTCACTGCAATCGTAAAATGGCTGTTTTACAGATTCCTGTACAGATACTTGTGCTGCTTGATGTATTACAAAATCAGGTTTTTCAACCATGAAAATTTTATCGATATTGGGATCCCTTATATCAAAATGATAGAAAGCAACTTTTGATGGAATATTATACTTATGCCCAGTAACTAAATTATCAACAACCACTGTATCTATATTGTTTTCTAATAAGAATTCAACAATATGTGAACCAATAAAGCCAGCTCCACCTGTGACTAAAACTTTCAAATATTTCCCCTCCCAAAAAGTTATATTCCCTTACATATAAGACAACTAAAAATATTCATTTCATTCAATTAATTGAATGATTATTTCTATAAAATCAATGTTGTTACAATTTATGTTGACTATATATTTTTTGATACAGTAAGCCTTATAACTATTCAATGCCGAATTAAAGAGACTCACAAAATTAAATCCGACTGCATATGATAAATCTAGCGCATGCCTAATATGGTTTCACACATAAAGTAAAACAAAATACTTACATGCTTTACTATTGTAATTAATTACGTATATGAAGTTGCACATACCCAATAGCGCCCCATTAGATTGCAAGGCGAATGATTAAAATGAGGAGAATTTGTAAGATTGAGAGTTACTAGCAATACTTTAGAGAACTTATAACTCTTTATTAGCATTTGTTCAAAGTATATAAAATCAGATGTTGTTGAACGAATAAAACCTTTTGAACAAAAATAGGGGGGAAAATAGTGGCTAAAAATAAATCAAAAACAACAAAACACATAAAATCGCAAAAGAAAATATGTCTTTGTATGATTGTAAAAAATGAATCAAAAATTATAGAAAGATGTTTAAATCCGACTAAATCTATCATTGATTTTGTTTCTATTTGTGATACGGGTTCGACTGATGGAACACCTGAAATTATTGAAAACTGGTGCAGAGAAAATAACATACCTGGTACTGTGCACCATGAACCTTTTAAAAATTTTGGATATAATCGAAGCTTAGCTGTATCTTTGGCGCAAAAAACTTATCCAGAGGCAGATTATTTGCTGTTACTCGATGCTGATATGGTCTTAGAAGTTAAGCCACATTTTGATAAATGTAAGTTAGATAAGGACCATTATTTGACTATGCAATATGATCCTCAAATAAAATATTGGCTTTCTCGTCTACTTAAGACATCTTTGCCATGGCGATCCGTTGGAGTTACACATGAATATTGGGATTTAGATCGTTCTAAATTAAAGGCTGATCAAGTTACTTACTTTGATACAGTTGAAAAACTCGATAGTCTAATTATCAATGACCAAGGAGACGGTGGGAGTAAGAGTGATAAATTTGAACGAGATAAACGGTTGCTATTAGAAGGAATTCACGATGAAGCAACCCCGCCCGATTTAAAAATCAGATACATGTTTTACTTAGCACAAACATTATCCATTCTCAACGAATTAGATGAAGCAATCAAATGGTATAAAAAAAGAGTTGAAGCGGGCGGATGGGCGGAAGAAGTATTTTATGCCCTCTTACGAATAGGTCTCTGTTATGAACGTTTGGCAAATACGGCTTCTTTCCAACGTGAACAATTAATTACAGAGTCAGAAAAAAATAAATCAAAAGTTGATCAATCTACAATAGATACCTTCATCCATCAGGAGGAACAATTTTTTGCTCTTGCTACTACTTATCTTCAGAATGCTTGGGAGTACAGACCCTGTAGAGCGGAACCTTTGTCCCACCTTGCAAGAATGTATCGACTGAAAGCTAAAAATAATTTAAGCTTGATGTATGCATTACAAGGAAAAGAAATTCCATTCCCAAAAGAAGATATTCTTTTTGTAGATTACCACGTCTACGACTACCTTTTTGATCATGAAATTTCCATATGTGCGTATTATATCGAAAATAAACGTAATTTAGGTCGCGCTGCTCAGAAACGCCTCCAATCTAAAATCAAACAATTACCACCACATATAGCGGAGGTTGTTGAAAATAACTCGAAATTTTATTAGTTCATATAAGAAATAAAAAACACCTTTTATACCCCATTTCATTGGG
>NZ_CM000745.1:5252554-5301560 GCF_000161455.1 Bacillus pseudomycoides DSM 12442 | reverse complement strand
TTCGATGATAGAATCCCTTTTCAAGAAAGGTGTATCAAGTATTATAGATAGACCTAAGATTGTACGTCTTCAGCCTTGACTCCGGTCAAGGTTTCCTTATAGGGGTCATCATACATTGCTATCAAGCTAAAATTTTATAGAGCCCCCAAACCGAAAAAATGGGAGTATCTCCTTTTTAAATATCGGGTTCTGTGTAGTAATGGGACAAGAACGGCAATAAGGTCTAATTATATTCTCAAAAAAGATAGTTTTTAAGAATTGGAAAAAATTTCAGATGTGGCGGGTTACTCCTTGAATCGTTGCCGTACCCCTTCAAGAGCTAATCTTACTGTTTACAATAAATCACATTGACAAATAAGATTATATTAAATATAGTACTATTTGATAATTATTATAATATTTATAGACTTGACCCGTCGGCACGAGGAGGATATATAAAATGCATGCATTCAAACGGAAGTCCATTAAACTTTCCATTTTAGGTATAGTTATTTTTTTAGTATTAGGGGGACTAGGACTTTTCCTCATCAATAAGGGCTTTATATCAATTTTCCAAGATAAGGTTCATAAACAAGCTGATAAAAATCCAATCCATTTTGAAGAGATTGATACGTTTTTATTTACTACACATATACCAGTGGGGCATGAAGCGATTTGGAACCAACTACAACAATATGAAGAGCAAAAAGATTTACGAATCAGTATGGCAAACTTAGTAGATATAAGATCCCAACAAACACGAGAATTAACCACGAAAGTCTACAGTCCCTTCTTTCATGTATCAAATTATTCAGAAAGTAAGGTGCCCATAAAGGTAACATTATATAAAAATCATGAAGTCGGGTATGAAAAGACATTGCAACCAGGTGATATGTTTGAAAGAAACGAACAACTAGGTCGAGGTAAATATAGTCTAAACCTGGAATGTATAGGTCAAGGTTATTGCAAAGCTAAAGGAGCTATAACTACTGGAGATATTAATTGGGATTAGGAAAAGACTAAGGAAGACTTTCTCATTTTGAAAGTCTTCCTTTTTATATGCACAAATAATGTCCGCTAATACTTATTACGTGATTTGGTTCCATTGCTACACAGACCCCACATAAAGATTAATGTAGCGACATATGAGGTTATCGTTGCGAACCAAGTAGTGAAATTAACACCGAGGGAATTCTTGGTGCTAGAGTTATTAGCTCGAAATCAAGGAATGGTACTGAGCGCTGAACAAATTTATGAAAGAGTGTGGAAAGAACAGTCTTTCCAATCTGATAATACTGTGATGGTACATATTCGGAAAATACGTGAAAAGATAGAAGAGAATCCAAGGAAACCTTGTTATATTAAAACAGTTTGGGGAGTAGGTTATAAAATTGAAAAAGATCTTTAAACCATTCTATTATCTTAATAATAAAATAGTAAGCTTAGTAAAAAAATTAGGCAATCATATTCTAGGAAGTATTAGAATACAGCTTATTACAACATTCTTTCTTTGTGCATTACTTGGTTTCTTCGTATCAAGAGCTGTGGCGCCATTCGCTGAAGATATGAATCAAAGGGCTTATGTTGATTATAGTTTTAGTATGTTACAAATTAATCGTCAAGCGAAGGAAACGGCGGAAAAAGCAGTAAGTGAAAATAAGGTAGCATCTTTGCAAGAGATGATTGAGAGTGAAGATAAAAAAGAGCAAAAGGCTTTAAAAGTATTGGTTACGGATGAAACAGGAAAGGTTTTATATAAAACAAAACAGGCGCCGGAAGTAGAAATTAATTTGCATAGTACCATTAGCAATGTGATGCACTTTGCGATGAATCGACCAATTTACAATAAGGATTCAGAAATAATCATGGGATCACGTAAAGAATTCATTACTTTTTATCCAGTTACAATTGAAGGGAAAAACTTGTATATGTTTGTAAGTGGGATTCCAGAAGGAGATATCACATATGAAACAGAAGAGGGAATTCTCCCTTCCTTTATTGGAATTATCGTGTTTATCTTTTCTTTCTTTTATATTACAAAGAGAAAAATGAAGCAAATTGAAGCGATGGCGCAAGGAGTAAATGAGATAGCAAAAGGAAACTTAGCATATCGAATTGAAGAGAAAGGGCAAGATGAGATGGCTTTACTAACAAAAAATATTAATCAAATGGCAGAAGAGATAATGGTGAATATTGAAAAAGAAAGAGAAATTGAAAGACAGAAAAATGAATTGATTACAAATGTCTCGCATGATTTACGAACACCACTTACATTTATTATGGGATATTTACGTTTATTACGCGATGCGAAATATGATAATAGAGAACAATATGATGAGTATATAAAGGTTGCTTTTTCAAAATCGGAACAGCTTAAAAACTTAATAGAAGATTTATTTGAGTACACAAAATTAACAAACCAAAAGGTTGTGTTAGAAAAACAAGAAGTATGCATCAATGAAATGCTCGATCAATTAATTGAAGAATTAGTACCACAAGCAGAGGAACATGGTCTTTCATTTGTGAAGGAATTTCCTGATGAACGCATATATGCTGAACTTGATTCGGAGAAAATCGTGCGTGTGTTTGATAATTTATTAATGAATGCGATTAAATACAGTAAAGATGAAGGAGAAATTAAAATTTCTCTTCAAAGACAGCAAGATAGCATTCAAATTTCTGTGGCAAATCAAAGCGAAGAATTTACAAGACAAGAATTGAAGAATTTATTTGAACGTTTTTATAAAAAGGATCAATCAAGAAGCAGAGTCTCAGAAGGATCTGGACTTGGACTTGCCATTGCAAAAAGTATTGTTGATTTGCAAAGCGGAGACATTCGGGCAGAATATGAAGACGGTATTGTGCGCTTTATTATTTCACTTCCCATTGAGGCAAAAAAGTAATAATATTATATAAATTGTTTCTAGGTGTAATGAAATGATACAAACTGAAAATGTGCCGTGTGTTAACAGGATAAAAAAGAACTCTTGCAAAAGAGTTCTTTTTTATTAGATTGAAAAATTATTGAATGATTAAAGTTTAAAGCTTTTGTTAAGAAAAAGTTAAGAAACCCCCTCAGTATTTATTAAGAAACACTCTCTATACTTAGAAATGTGTTAGAAAGCATATTCATTCTCATTAAAATCCCAAAGAATGAATGAGATGACATCTAATTAAATAGGAAAAGAAAGGCGGAAAAGATAGATGAAAAAAGCATGGATTGCAGTGTCAGGATTAGTTGTTGTAGGAGGTGGATTATTAACTTATATGGGAGGAGAAACAATAGATAGATTTAATCCATTAGTGAAAGAAAAAGATGTGTACGTCCTTACAAAAGGGGAAGCAAAACCTGATGGTAAGAGATATTTTTACATGTTAAACGGAGTTGATGAATCAGGCGATGAAAATACCATTAAAGTAGGGGTTTCTGGTAAGGATGATTATCCAGATTCTTATTTAAAGGTTCATGTAAAAGGAAAGTATGTTTACGAATTTGAGAAAGTGCAGGAAAAAGAAGTTCCTGAGAAAGCAAAAGAAAAACTAAAAAAATAAATAATGAATTTATCGAGTTAAAAACAAAGGTAGGAGAATATTATGAACAACTCAGTTGTAAATGTAAAAAATGTTCAAAAAGTGTACGGTAAAAAAGGTGAAAATCAGTCACACGCTTTAAGAGATGTATCGTTCTCGATTCAAGAGGGAGAATTTGTTGGAATCATGGGACCGTCTGGTTCAGGAAAAACAACATTATTAAATGTAATTTCAACATTAGATGTAGCAACTGGCGGCATTGTTGAAATTGCTGGTATCGATATCACTAAAATGAAGCAAGGAGAGCTTTCAGATTTTCGCTCTCAAAAATTAGGATTTATCTTTCAAGATTTCAATTTATTAGAGAATCTATCTATTTATGAAAATATTGCACTTCCACTTTCACTTCAAGGAGTCCCATCGCGTAAGATTGGTCCAAAAGTAAAGAAAGTAGCCAATATGTTAGGGATTTCGGAAATACTTCAAAAATATCCATCTGAGGTATCTGGTGGACAAAAACAACGTTCCGCGGCAGCACGCGCGCTTGTACATGAACCAGCAATTATTTTAGGGGACGAGCCAACAGGGGCACTGGATTCAAAAAATGCAACAAGCCTTTTAGAAGCAATGAAAAATTTAAATGAAAAACAAGATGTTTCGATTATGATGGTTACTCATGATCCATATAGTGCAAGTTATTGCCAGCGCATTTTGTTCATTCAAGATGGTGAGTTATATAAAGAAATTCATCGTAGTGGTACGCGTGAAGTGTTCTATAAAGAAATTTTAGATGTACTTGCGGATTTAGGTACACAAAAAGGATAAGAAAGGACACCCACCATGATATTTAAACTTTCTATATCAGGACTAAAAAGTAAGCTAAAAGATTATATTGTCTTACTAGTTGGTCTTGTTATGTCAATTTCAATTTTTTACATGTTTCAAACGCTAGCATTAAATAAAGCATTTGTTGAAGCAAATACTACTATTCGGTCAATTGCGCCTGTTTTTCAAACAGGTTCAGCTCTATTAGCAATCATTACATTCTTCTATGTTCTATATGCAAATTCTTTTTTGATGTCTCTTCGCCAAAAAGAATTTGGGATGTATATGATGTTAGGTGCAAAAAAACATAAGGTTACATTACTTATGTTTCTGGAAACGATTATTATTGGGGCAGTATCCTTAGTAATTGGAATTACAGTAGGAATAGGGCTTTCACAAGGGATGGGTAAACTCCTCATGAAGCAACTGGATTTTACTGCGAGTGGTTACCAAGGGTTTTATGTACCATCTATGTTAGTTACTTGTATGTTCTTCTTGGTATTATTTGTGTTATCTGCCATTATGAATAGTGTGAAATTATCACGCATCTCCGTTCTGCAACTTGTACATGCAGATGCTTCAGCAGAACGTACAATGATTAAAGGTAAGTGGACTGGGATTGTTTCATTTTTAGCCATTATTTTATTAGGAATTGGATATGCTTCGATGATTTATATGAATAAGTTAAAAGAACAGGGGCCTATGATTGCGATGCTTACAACTACAGCAGGAACGTATATGTTATTTACTTCTGTCCTTCCGCTTATTATTAAAAAATTAAAGAGTAATAAAAAGCGTAGTGAGAAAGGTCTTAATGCTTTTACATTTGCTCAATTAAACTTTCGTATTAATAGTTTAACAAAGGTACTCGCAACAGTAGCAATGTTAGTAGCACTTGGTGCGGGGGCGATTTCAGGTGGGATGGCTTTTAAAAATAACGTAATTCAATCGACGGATCAACTTGAAATATACGATACAGTCATTCATAATCCAACAGCAGAAGAAAAGAATATTTTAGATGGTATTACATTTAAAGAAAAGAATGAATATCACTATAAAGTAGATGATAAATATGTTTACTACTTGAAAGAAGATCTAGAGAAAAACCGTCCACTTGTGCAAGCTGGAATAGAAAAAAAGGATAGAGGGAAAGTAAAACGAGTTTCTGAAAATCTTCCTGTAGGAGCAATTTCAAAATATGGTGAGGAGAATATGGAGAATACAAATATTATCCCAGAAGAGTGGGATGACGCTTTACGCTCTCTTCAACCAACCTATTTAAATTACATGGAAAAAGTAAAAAAAATAGTAGATCAAAAAATGTACGATGGCATACAAGAAAAAGAAAACATTGTTGTAATTGGAAAAACTGAGGATTTTGTAACATATTTAGATAAATGGAAAAAAATTGACGGGTTGCAGCTAGTTAAATATAAAAATGTCACAGCTGAAGATATCTTCAGTAAATATCAAATATATACTGGGATTTACGCCAGTGCCAGCGGAACAGTATTTATGGGTTTCTTCTTAGGTATTGCTTTCCTTGCGATGATGGCAAGCTGCTTAATGTTTAAGATTCTTTCTGGTGCATCAAAAGATATTGTACGCTATGAAATGCTTCGTAAAATTGGAGTCCGTCATGAATTATTAGCAAAATCCATTTATAAAGAGTTATTTTTAGTGTTTTTATTTCCAGGGATAGTAGGTATAATTCATGTATTATTGGGTATGAAGATTTTTGGTTTCATCTTAATTGACCCATATTTCCGTATTTGGTTACCAATCTTGATTTTCGTAGTTATCTATTCGATCTATTACCTTATTACAGTTCAATTATATAAAGGAATTGTTCTTCCTGAAAAAAAGTAATAAGAATGTGATGTTTTACTGTATATGCTTTATATTTAATTAGGATATCCAATATTTATTAGCATTATAGTTAGCTTTCTTTTAGTTAACAAGGTAGCTAGGTTGGATTTAATCGAATATTTCCTATATGAATAAGAGAGAAAGAGAATATAATTTAAATTTATGTTCTCTTTCTTTATCTAGATACTTATAAAATGAATGATTTTCTCCTTAACGTAGGAAAGTCGGTTTTTTATCTTCCATAAAATGTCTTAGCGTGGGTTTTATGTCATTTGGTTGGCGGGACCCTGAGTAGTTAAATAACTACTTGAATTCCCTCTTGTTATAAATTTGTGAGTGGCTCCAAAAAGAAGGAATCGTTGCCGTATCCCCTATACTGTCAAAACTAACTATTGGGGATACTTTGGTCGTAACTAGAATGGATCGTTTAGGGCGAAATACCATTCAGCTATTACAGTTAGTAGAACAACTTCAGGAAAAGGATGTTCACTTTGTAACAACTCTATAAATATAACTTAATATCATAATTATAATATATAAACTGAAAATACCTATAAAATCCACCTTAAATTAACCTTAAATAATTAGACCTTTTTTATCATTCATGAAAGTAAACTTTTCAATATTAGTTTACTTTCAAACCCCTTAAAATATCGAATTACAATTAAATTCCAGGTAATTGCTGTGAAATTTTTATTTTAGATCCAATAAAGATACTTTGCTAATTGTTTCATAGCAACTACACCTTAAATTTATTTATTCACTTTCTAATTATATCGTGCCTAAATAAGAAAAATTTAGTAATTATAAATCATAAAATTCATATATTTTTTATAGAAAGAATCCTTTAGGGCTTCCAACATGTTACCTCTAATATTTTATAAAAGAGGAATTATTTAACGATTTTCTCTTTAACTTAAAAAGATAAATTAATATAAATAAATAAATGAATAAATAAAAAGGAATTCCAATGAAAATAAAGAATTTATCAGTAATAAAGTTAATAATTGGTTTTTTGAAGGGGTAATTTGTGAAGCTATGGAGGGAAAAAAACTTTTAAAACAGTGGAAAGCAGATTTACAAACTATTAAAGAAGAGAAAAGAAAAAAGAAAAGGAAAAAGAGAAAAAGCACAAATAAGAAGTTTGCCATTCCTAGTAATACCGCTAATTTTATGAATGAGAATCATGTATATTATAAAAGAAACGGTGTTTGGAAACAAAGAGATAAATAGGTATTTAGAATGGGCGCAATAAATTTTGACTAAATATATAGTCAAAATTTATTGCGCCAGCGTTACTTTATGCATTTAAAAAGTTAAAGGAGAAAGGATTTTACAAAAGCACCGTTAATTGTACCGTTAAACATATGAATAATCGTATAGAACAAGACCACCGACATGTGAAACGTCGTTTTGCTAGGTCATCGGGATTTCAAACTCTCCGGCATGCTTCTCGTACAATAAAAGGCATTGAAACCATTCATGCCCTATACAAACAAAGGCGAAGTCTTCAAATAGGCTCCGCCTTTTCGGTGTATAACGAATTACAGGAATTATTAATGGTTGCATAACCATTTAACGATGCAACTCTAGATTCTCTATGTTTTGGGTAACTTTGCAACAGAACCGTGTGCTCACTTTTTTTCTCCTGTTTTAGACAGGAAGAAAACTGTTTTGCCACATCCATGTATTTGCCTCCTCTCTTGTAAATTATGTTGCATAAACAAATGATCACTTCTTATAAATTGTGTTGTATTAGGTGACCCATGTTTAACTTAAAATTTTCATAATAAAAGCAATCATATCGAAAAAATGATAATCCTCCTCTAAAATCAGTAAGAAAACTTTTAAATTACTATTTTACTGTAGAATGGAAATGATACATTAATAATTAAGGTAATACTGTTCACTATTTAATTTTAAACTATATAGAAAGATATTGAGGTGCAATAGATGATACATAATATTCCAGATGTTTATACAAAAAAAATCCTTATAGTAGATGATGAAAAAGAGATTTTAAATTTGTTAGAAACAGTTTTAAAGAAAGAGGGGTTTCAACATATTTATACTTATACAACAGGAGCAGAAGGAATACGCATGTGTAAGCGAGTACAGCCAGATCTTATCATGTTAGATATTATGCTTCCAGATTTAGATGGATATAGTGTTTGTCAGCAAATTCGACAGTTTACATTCGTTCCAATATTTTTCTTATCGGCGAAAAATGAAGATTTAGATAAAATACTTGGATTAAGTATAGGTGGCGATGATTACATTACAAAGCCTTTTAGTCCGAAAGAAGTAGCATATAAGATAAAAGCATTTTTTCGACGCAATCAATATCAAGAAAAGGCTCGGATTATGTATCAGTTTGGAGACATTACGATAGATGAGGCACAAGGAACAGTGTTAAAGGGTGATACATTACTATCTTTAACAGCAAAAGAATTTAATATATTACTATTTTTAATAAAAAACCCAAATCAAATTTTTAGTAAGGCCCGCTTATATGAAGCTGTCTGGGGAGAAACATATCTGGGTAATGACAATATTATGATGGTGCATATGAGACATTTAAGAGAAAAAATAGAGGATAATCCTTCCAACCCTCATTACCTTGTAACAGTAAGGGGACTCGGATATAAACTTAATACAAAAGGTGATGCAAGATGAAGTGGAAGGTCACGAGACTATATATTACCTCATTAATAGGATTAATTATGTTTATCCTAATCGTTCAATTTTTTGCTTTTAGTTATTTAGTATTTACTTATAACCGTGAGGGAATGGACGATCCAGAGGGCTCAGTATTAGCTTTTCAAAAAGAAATCACAGTAGAAAATGGAAGTATTTCTATAACAAATAAAGGGAAAATTTTTTTGCAAGAACATGGAGCATGGTTACAAGTATTAAATCGTAATAGTGATGAAGTATTTCAAATGTATAAGCCTAAAAATACACCAACTCATTATACCCCTAGTGATTTGATTTTACGCTATAAGTACGATATTGGGGGGTATACAACGTTTGTGGGTAAATTAGATAAAAGTACACAAGTAGAAAGTTATATTGTCGCTTTTCCGTCAAACCAAGCATTGCGAAAATCTGTCTATTTGAACTTCAATAATTTATCTAGCTTCTATCCATATGGAATTTTAATGTTAATAGGAGTAACAGTAGTTTGTATTTTATTATTTGCTTACATTGTGGCAAGGTATATGTCAAAACCTGTTGTCACGATAATTGAACATATTAATAAGTTAAAACAAGGACAATATGAACAAGTACCGGAAGAAAAAGGAATATATGCAGAGGTATATATAACTTTGAATCAGTTATCGCATCAACTAAAGGATATTAATCTCCAAAGAAAAAGGCTAGATACGATGCGAGCAGAATGGATTATAAATATCTCTCATGATTTAAAGACACCACTTTCTTCTATTAAAGGTTATAGTGAAATTATAGGGAATCGCAAGTATAAAATCAATATGCAAGAAATGTACCAATATGCAGAAGTCATTCAAAATAAATCAATTTATATTGAAAAATTGATTAATGATTTAAAACTTACATATCAATTGAAGAATGCGTTGTTACCTATCCATAAAAATACAGTAGATATTGTGAATCTCACCCGAGAAACGATTATTGAATTTATGAATATGCCTCATTATGAGAATCGATTAATTGAGTTTGAATGTCTTAAGAAGGAACTAATTATAAAAGCAGATCAGGGATTAATTCAACGTGTGATAGTAAATTTATTGAATAATGCGCTTATTCATACTGATGTTGAAACATTAATACAAGTTCGCATAAAATAAACATCTGGATATACCGTATTTACGATTGAAGACAATGGTGACGGAATAAATAAAAATGATTTACCACACATTTTTGATCGATATTTCCGTGGTACAAATACAGATCCAAAAAGTGGTTCAGGTTTAGGAATGGCGATTGTAAGAGAAATCATCGTGGCTCACGGTGGAGAAATTATAGTTGAAAGCAGCAAAGGAAACGGTACAAAAATTATATTTCAGCTTCCGTTAGAAAATTAAGCTAAACTTAAGGTCAGCTCAATTCAAGATTAAGCAAGAACTTTCATAATAAATGATAGCTTAATCAAGAAAAAGAGGTGCCAATAATGGGAACATATATCGTTGAGACAGAAGATTTGACAAAGACATATGGAGCTGTAAATAGTGTGAGTCAATTACAAATGAAAGTCGGTAAAGGTGAAATCTATGGATTTCTAGGCCCAAATGGGGCTGGGAAAACAACGACAATTAGAATGTTACTGGGATTAATAAAACCGACTACAGGTAATATTAAAGTATTCAATCGAGATTTAAAAACAAATCGAATAGATATTTTAAGAGAGGTTGGCTCTCTTGTTGAATCGCCATCTTATTATGGACATTTAACAGGTCATGAAAACCTAGAAGTAATTCGGCAAATGTTACAAGTACCAAAAAAGAATATTGATGAGGTATTGTGTATCGTTCGATTAGAGAAACAAAAAGATAAACTAGTTAAACAATACTCACTTGGAATGAAGCAACGCCTTGGCATAGCAATGGCACTACTTGGAAATCCAAAATTGTTAATTTTAGATGAACCCACAAACGGATTAGACCCTGCCGGGATTCAAGAAATTCGTGAACTCATCAAACAACTGCCAAAGCAATATGATATGACAGTTGTTATTTCTAGTCATTTGTTAAATGAGATGGATCAAATTGCAACACAAGTGGGCATTATTAATAGTGGACAGCTTATTTTTCAAGATAAAATTGAAGTGTTACGCAAAAAAAGTCAGGCATCAATGAAAATACGCGTAAATGATGTAGTGAAGGCTCATCAAATTTTAGAACAGCATCAAATTCATCTTAGAATTGAAGGTAATTGTCTAGTTACGCATCAACAAGAAGATCACCTTATTTCTCACATAAATCATTTATTAGTACAGCAGAATTTATCAGTGTATCGAATTGAAGAAGAGAAGCATACGTTGGAAGAAATATTTCTAAGCCTAACAGAAAAAGGTGGTGTTTTATAATGATTGCTGCCTTAAGAAGTGAATTATTGAAATTAAAAAGAAAGAAATTATTTTTAGTAGTATTTTTGATACAGTCTTTAGCATTACTTTGGTTATTTGCTATTGTGTCACAAGACAAAAAGGAATTTCTAAATTGGGAGTCGCTTCTTTCAAGAGTAAGTATGATAAATGCATTATTTTTACCTATAATGATTGCGACAATTACATCTCGAATAATTGATTTTGAAAATAAGGGGAACACCTGGAAGCTATTGTGTGCAATTCCCACATCTAGGAAGCTAGTATATATAACCAAAATTATCTTTAGCCTCTTTTTTCTTGTATACGCAGGTGTAATTTCTATTTCTGTAATTATATTAATGGGAAAAATCTTTAATTTTGATGGTGGAATTCCGGTGATATTATTACTGAAATATGGTTGTTTTACCATTATAGGATGTATTCCTATGGTTATTTTGCAACTCTGGATATCTTTGGTAGTGAAAAATCAAGTATTTTCTTTAACGGCAGGTGTAATCGGCTCATTTCTTGGGTATTGCGGGCAGATGTTTCCTTGGAAAACATGGATAATTTGGACATATTCATCTCTGACAAATCCAATTTCTTGGGCTTTTTCCAATGGGAAAATAGTGTATTTCCCAAATGAAGGAGTCATGATGAATCTTTTGTTAAGTTTAGGAGTTAGTTTATTATTTATCGTTCTTAGCACTGTTCATTTTGCGCACAAAGATATTCATTAGGAGGATGCAGATATGTTATTAAGCTCATTTCGATGCGAATTATTAAAATTAAAACGTTCAAAAATATGGATTGTAATGACATTCATTCCGCTTATTTGTATTGCGCTTGGACTCATAAATTTTCAAGTAAACTATGATGTCTTAATGAAAGTCTCAACAAATGAGTGGGAGAAAGCTTGGACACAAGTTGGATTAATTTATGGATTATTTTTATTTCCTGTCGTAGTAAGTATTTATTGTGCATTTGTATGCCGCTTTGAACATAGCGAGGGAAATTGGAAAAAAATCATCTCTTTACCAATTCCGTTTCAATATGTGTACATGGCAAAGTTATTAGTAATCTTTATGTTAACTTTATTGACACAAGTATTTTTTTTAATTGCTTATATTGTAATTGGTAAGCTACTAGGTATTACAAGTCCTATTCCTTGGATTTCATTATTAAATTGGTCATTCAATGGATGGATTGGTACATTTTCAATTGCTGCAGTACAATTATTTCTCTCATCTTCTATAAAAAGTTTTGCTGTTCCAGTTGGAATGAGTTTTGGTTTTACATGTATAGGAATGATATTTCATTACTTAAATATCGGGTATATATGGCCATTTTCGCAACCAGGATTAGCAATGGACCCTATTCATCTAGAAGGCTTGCAGACTTTCTTTCAATTTAGTAGCTTTTATGTGTTAAGTTGCTTATTTGTTATTATATTTACTTTTGTAGGAGTTCAAAGATTTACAATAAAAGATATTATATGATGTTGATTTGAAATAAAGTCGCGATGTTTATAAAAAAGATGCGAAGCTTTACCCTTTTGGATATTTTTATCTAAAGGGGTGTTTTTATGACTAAAAGAAAAAGAACATCTGAATAAAAGGTGGATTAAGGAATTATTGAGTGACATAGAGTTGTTCTGTTAAAGGGCCATTTAATAGAATAACGACTTTTGAGCTAAATTTATTGGTTTGCGAAGTTCGAATATAACTAAATGTAAAAATATGAAAATAAATTCCTTCATCATATTGACAATGGAAACAAATTACAATAAAATTCGATTGATTAATCAATCATTTATTATGAAAGGAGCATCTAAATGGAACCTAGACTTACTAATGATGAAAAAAAGAAAAGAAAAAGATCTACTATCCTAAACGCCGCAATTAAATTATATAGTGAGAATGGTTTTGCAGAGACAAAAGTTGCCGAAATAGCAAAAGAAGCAGGAGTTAGCTTTGGTACTGTATTTACGTATTTTGATTCAAAAGAAGCACTTTATGAATCAGCGATTTTGGAGCCATTGGAGGAAATCAAACCATATTTTATTGAGATAGAAGAACACTTTAAAGGTGAGCCTCTTGAAGTTGTGAAGGAAATGATAGATTGCCATGTACAACTCTTTTCAATGAAAAGTGAATACCTACGTCTAATTCAGCAGGTTCTTGCGAGACCTGATCGATTTCCAAAGCTTTTTAAAGAACTAAACGATTTTGTAAATGTATTTATAGACTGTATTCATCCGGTTATTGAAGCAGGGCAAAGGCTGGGTTACTTTTATGAAGAATCACCTTCATTAGTTGCCGAGTCGTACTTATCCATCTTAAACGGAATGCGTTTAACGTTTATTGATGAATATACAAACTTGATGTGGAAGGATATAACGATACAAGCCCTGAGATTATTTGGACCTATCTCTAATAAATAAGGAGTGATTTATATGAAATTGAGAGATATACATCCCAACATCAAACTTCGCCTGGCTATGCAATTTCTAGGCAGCCTTATTTCCATGGCTGTTATACCTTTTCTGGCAATCTATTTTTCTCAGAAAATTGGAGCTACTGAAACAGGTATTATTCTTATAATAATTGTGATTAGTGGGGTCATTGGAGGTTTTATCGGGGGGCATGTTTCAGACAAAATAGGTCGGAGAAAAATAATGATTTATTCTGAACTTGGTATATTGCTTTCGTATCTGTTTATAGCACTTTGTAATTCCCCTTGGTTTAACCTTCCTTATATTTCCGTAGCATTCTTTATTATCAATATGTTTTGGGGAGGAATGTTTCAGCCAGCAGCACAAGCTATGATCATTGATGTTACTAATTCCGAATCGAGAAAGCTCGTATTTACAATTAGCTACTGGCTGGGGAATTTATCAACTGCTATTGGAGGAATCATTGGAGCATTTCTTTTTAAAAACCACTTGTTTGAGTTATTTATTGGGATTTCACTCATCTCTTTGTTATCTGTATTCATGACTATATTCTTCATCACAGAAACCTATACACCGGAACCTTCATCTACGTCTTCTAATTATAAGAAAAAATTCTCATCAATAGAGATGTTTCAAACCTATTCAAACGTTTTAAAAGATAAGCTGTTTATGTTTTATATTTTCGGAGCGATCTTGATCTTTTCCTTGGAACAGTCTTTAACAAACTATATTGGGATTCGTCTTGAAAAAGATATACCCCATCATTCAGCTTCATTGTTTGGAATAGATTTCATGCTTGATGGCACAAAGATGCTGGGTTTTCTCCGAACGGAGAATACAATTCTTGTAGTTCTCCTATCAAGTGTTGTATTATTCTTATTTAAAAAGTGGAGTGATCGCTGGACTCTAGTTACAGGAATGATGATCTTTTCTATATGCTTTAGTATTTTTGCCTTTACAAATAGCGTGTTGTTTCTTTTTATTGCCATGTTTATTGGAACAATTGGTGAACTGATGTATGTTCCTATTAAACAGGCGATGATAGGGGAACTTGCACCACCTAACGCTCGTAGCACCTATATGGCTTTTAATGGCTTGACTTTCTACGGAGCAATGATTGTATCTTCGTTGTTGATCATCGTTGGAGAGTGGATTCGTCCCATATATATGGGGGGATTGCTTCTTATTCTAGGATTAACTGGTACATTTTTGTACTACATAATAACAAAAACGCTAGACTCTAAAGTTAGTGAAAAAAATGAAAGAAAAGTACCTGTTTCTTATTAAAGGGTTGTTTTTCCACTAATGCATGAAAAGAAACTAACTGGAAAACAATCTTCCGCAATCGGAGCATTTAATGGAGCATGTTTGTTGAACTAACGAAACATCATAAAGAAAATTATGGAATTTACAAAGGCAATAGGTACATAAAAAGAGAACATATTTATTAATGTTATTTAAGTTACTGAAAGGAGAAAATAGAATGAAAGATAAATTATTGAGGGTTGGAACTATTTATATTCCTGTTACCAATGTAGAACTTTCTTCAAAATGGTATGTAAACAAACTAGGTGCAGAGTTAGGCTATAAAGACGAAGACAAGGCTATTCTTAACTTTGCAAACCAAAGTTTTTTCCTGGTTAAATCCCAAGAAAATCAAAGCTTGAATTTTCACGGTTTTTGCGGTGAAGAGCGCTTCTCTTTAACATTTGAAGTTAATGGTTTAAATGCACTTGAATCAATCCATAGTGATTTTATTAAAAAAGAAATAAAAGTTGGAGAGATTGAAAACAGAGGACACACTGGAAAGAATTTTGTTTTTTATGATTTAGATGGTAATAAATTTGATGTTTGGAGTGAATTAAGTTCCATCTTCAGAGAAAAATACCTAATATCGCAATAAGGGATTTTAATTATTCAATAAACAGTAGATTTACAGAATCAGTCTGTCCAAAATCAAAAAGAGTTCATCCACCAAGTGTTTGGACTTATAGCATAAAATACGATCTCGCTAGAAATATATGCGCTATATTCTCTTTTAGTTTATCTTTGCACCAGAACCTTTATATGTACTATAAGGTAATACAGTAAGAAATACATATCAATTTGCTTAGTGATGATGAATAAGGTGTAAATTTGAATACAATATATAGATGAATAATATATAAAGGAGCTCAACTCTCAATGGCAAGAAAATTATTAACACAAAGGTTTCCTCTTTTAATTCCTATTAGAATCAGACAACGTAGGATGTTTAAAAAAATAAGAGACCGTCTTGAAGGTCATAAGTTTTCAAAAACATTTGAGCAAAATCCATTACCTTACAGGATTTATAAACATAAATCTTTGCTTATTAGAAAGTTAGGTGATACGGATATACAGCTGCAGTATAACAAAATCACCAATTTAAAGCTAGCCATCTGCAAAATAAACCAGGTTGTAATTAAACCGGGAGAAACATTTTCATTTTGGCATCTTGTTGGTAATTCCAGTGAAAAGGCTGGATATAGAGAAGGAATTATTCTAATGAATGGCGAAGCGATAAAGGGAATAGGCGGTGGTCTCTGTCAGTTAGGGAATCTTCTTTACTGGATGTTTCTTCATTCAGAGTTGGAAACAGTGGAAAGATATCGTCATAGTTTCGATCCATTCCCTGACTATGGACGTGTGATTCCATTTGGAACAGGCGCCACTTTGATGAATGGTATTATTGATCTCAAATTGAGAAACAATTCAAATATTTCCTATCAAGTCAATCTACATCTTGACGAAGAATACATCTATGGAGAAATTAGGGCATCCCAGTATCCTCCATATAAGTATTCTATCGTTGAAGAAGATCATCGTTTTGCAAAAAAAGTAGATGGCCAAGTATACAGACAAAATAAAGTTTATAAAAAAATAGTTGATCGTGTCACAGGTAACTTAGTTGACAAAGAACTAGTCATGGAAAATGATTGCTTAGTAAAATATGAAGTAGATGATGAGAAAATTGTGGTTTCTTTATAGACAAGGATTTTCACTTATCTAAAGATATTTGAAAAAACTGCGTAGATAATTTTAAAATAAAAAGAAGACTCAACTAGATTGTTTTCTAGTTCGGTCTCCTTTTATGTATAAATTATTTCATTATAAAGGATAAAATCCCAGCAATTATGCATGTAATTCCGCCTAAAAACTGTCCTATTCCAGTGAGTTTGTCTAAAAATGATTTGTATTTTTTCGTACTATATATACCCCATAATACTAAGATTACTCCAAAAAGTATAAACGCTAGTTTTAAAATAATAATCTAGATATAAATATGAATCAGAAGAATGTCACTATTTAAATCAAAAGCAGAAAATATTAAAGAAAAAACAATTGAATATGCGAAAGAAATTGCGATTTGTTTTGCTCAAGATTTTTCTGTATTACCCAAAAAAATTAGAGTTACAGAGGTGTGTCTCATGACTAGTATCGTTAAAATTAGAGCAAGCGTATTTATTCCAATGTCTTGGACTGAACCTAAGAAGGACATTCAAACGGGCAATGTGATCCAATTTGAAGGTGACTCACGTGAATTTACACCTTATGCTGTAAACGCTATGCGTTCCAGAATTGAACAAGAAGTAGTTGTAGATTTTTACAAAAAAGAAATTTTCACATATGGAAATACAGGTATAACCACAGAAAGGGTTACAACTTCAGATGGTTCCGTTAATAAAAGAACAGGAAAAGCTAGTACAGAAAATATTTTGTGCACTGATATTGTATGGAATTCTGATGACGTCAAATTTCAAATGAGTGCGAGTGCTAGCAATCCATTAAATGTATATGCACCTCCCGTTGACTACCTATTAACCGTACAGGTCAAAAAAGATGGCACTGTCCATATTGAAGGTGCACATGATGGATTCCCTTGTTATGAATTTTATAAACAAGTAAATTTTGAGCCGTTTGAAGAAATTCATACACATGATTTCAGAGAAACTGGTGATACAGCTGAAGCGCTAGGTGGAGAAATGGAGTATAGTTTTAAAAAGATATTGTAAAGGCAATATAACGCGGTTTTTAGTGAATATATAACAACGTAGGAGTAAGTAACAGGAGAAACAGAGAATGACAACAGTTTTATTTGTAAAAGCAAACAATCGCCCGGCAAACCAATCAGTTAGTGTAAAATTATACGAGGCTTTTTTAGCGAGCTACAAAGAATCACATCCAAATGATACAGTAGTAGAGCTTGATTTATACAAGGAAGAATTTCCATATGTAGGAGTAGATATGATTAATGGTACATTTAAGGCTAGTAGGGGACTTGATTTAACAACAGAAGAAGCAAAGGCTGTTAAATTAGCAAGTACGTTCTAATTAATATAACATTTGTTACTCTATGTAGCAGTACCAACATTTTTATAGCGGTGGTACTGCTTTTTTAGTCGCTTATCTCGCTACTTTTTTACATTTTATCCATACAGAACTAAAAAATTGAACAAGAAGTAATAAATATAGCTTTGAAAGAAATTTAAATTAAATTTCTTTCAAAGCTATAATGAATCATTTTGTAAGAGCTAAGAAACAGCATCCAACATTAGAAATGTGCTTTTTCGATTAAAGACTTTTGCCTACAAACTGCATTTCCCGCTGCAATTTCATAAACGAACGGTACATCCCAATTCTCCAAGAGACGATCATCGCAAAAGCGAGTAAGAAGAACATGCCGCTTAATTGTCCTAAATCAATTGATTGACTTAAATATGATTTGAAAGCAATACGGACAACAAGTAAACCGACTAAAATAAATATAAATGCTTTAGAAGGTATTAAATAGATGTCTTTTCCACGTATTTCAAATTTTGACGTTTTAATAAGAAAAATAGAGAAAAATAAACCAACGATAACTGCTTCTAGAATTTCTGTTGTTGTTAATCGAAATTCTGGTAAGAAGTACATGGATGCTCCCGTACTCATAAAAATTGGCGGGAGTATAATTTTTTTAAGTGTTATAGGTTTTTTTGCTGATTTTAAGCGAAGAAACATCATTCCAACAGCCATACAAAGAGCAATAATACTTGATAGAACAGCTAAGTTCATGTTTTACCTCCTTTTATCCTTTGTATGATTTTTTTAATAGAATCATAAACCAAACAAGACCGACACCGATGATAGAATGAGACATTCCTGCCATATGACTTAATCCATTAAAATCGGTTCCATTTATTTGAAGAAGTCCACGGGCCGCCATTGAAGCAACTGTTAAAACCAATCCTATATTATAGACGATGAACCACATGTTAAAACTTTTTGCTTCATGGAATGCAAATGATTTTGATAGGGCTAAGGCAATTAAGAAGAATAAAAATCCAAGAACTAACACATGTGTGTGCAACAGGTTCAGTAGAGTAGTACCTTGAATTCCTTGCGCTTTTGCATATTCTCTCGCGAATATACCTGATAATAAACCGATAATTAAATAAGTGAATGCTGCATTATATAACTTTTTCATCATATACCTCCTAAGGTAGTTTTAGCAATGTTGATTTTTGGTAATGAAACTTTATTTAAAAGCTATTTGTCATTCCGTATATAAGTCCAGAAATATATGGAATTAGCCAAATGAACCATACGATAACGCTTAGTGTGTGGAATGTTGTCATCATTTTTGTATCTTTTTTTATTAACACAATTGTTGCCCAAACAGCATGGAATAGCATAAGTAAAATGGCTGATAAGCCTGTTATTCCATGGAAGCTGAACAGGGATCCTGCTTCTGCCATTTTCTCCATTAATGTGGTCCCGATCGTATCACATACGAGTCCAAGCCAGAAAATAATGACATGCCAAAATTTTAATGTCTTTTGAAATTTTTCACTCCATACTCCGATTGTATAAAAAATGAGTGCAGCTGTAATAAATGTAATAGCAGATGCTAACACGTTCATCATTCCTTTCTAACAGTCAGTTGCTTTATATAAAGCATGTTACATGAGAATTATGAATAGAATATGAACGCAATATTACATATGAATTTCGCTGGATTATTATATTTGAATTCAATTATGCTGTAAACAAAAAATTAAAATGTGCTGTTAATTAAAGAAAACTTTCTTATCCCCTAAATAGGGGATAAGAAAGTTTTTTTAGGTCATCGCTATTGTACAGGTGTTCTTATACTTCGTTTTCTCGTAGTAATTTTCCATCGCGAAGTATTAAAATTCGATCACATACATCAAGCATTTTTTCATCGTGTGTAATCATAATTGCTGCTTTTTTATTTTTCTTAACTTCATGTTTCATTCGTTCAACTACTTCTCTAGCACGTTTTGAGTCAAGACTAGCAGTAGGTTCATCAGCTAAAATTAAGTCTGGATTATTCATAAATGCACGAGCAATGGCTACACGTTGTTTTTCACCACCTGAAAGTTGATTTGGATAATGATTCATTCGATGTGATAATCCAAAAGTTTTCAGTAATTGTTCTGCAAGTTTACCAGCTTCTTTTTTATCTTCTCCCTTTAACTTAGCGATATATAAGAGTTGTTCTTTCACTGTTAAGAAAGGTACGAGGTTTGCAAATTGAAATATAAATCCGATTTTTCTTAAACGAATATCGGTCATCTCTTTTTCTGATAAGCTTGTTATATTTTGACCAGAAATATAAATATTTCCTTTAGAAGGGGATAAAAGTGCACCTGCGATGGAAAGCAATGTACTTTTCCCAGAACCAGACGGACCAACAATGCCTATAAATTCGCCTTCTTTTATATCTAACGTAATTGGGTGCAAAGCTGTTACTTCTGTATCTCCTTCTCCATATACTTTACTTACTTGATCCAACTTTAATAATGACGATGGGGTATCCCATTTTAATTCTGTTACCATTACATGCCACCTCCGATTGCTTCTAATGCATCTACTTTTAATACTTGATATAGAGAAATTAGTGTACCGAATATACTAATTAAGATAAAGATACCTGCATATTGCAAGATTGTTGTTGTTGTTAATAAGAACGGCATACTAGCTGGTAAAACAGCCTGTACTGCAAAGATTAAGCCAATGCCGATTATAAGAGCAACACCAGATAAGAATATAGACTGTACAACTAAACTATTTGCTAAATATGAGTTTTTTGTTCCGATTGCTTTTAATACACCTAATTGATGTGTTTTTTGTAATGTAATGACATAGAAGAAAACGCCAATTAATAATGCTGAAATTACAAGTAAAAACGCAATAATCATCGTTAATGTTCCTTGTTCTTCTTTATAACCTGGAATACTTTGCAGTACTTCTTTTTTATCAACAACTGTTGCATTATCGATTTTTTTATCAGTATTTAGGGCGATTACACTGTAATCTTTTTGATGTGGCAGTGCAATGCTGTCCCATACATTTTCATTCATATGAACAACAGGTGCATGACTAAACATTTGATTTTGTGTAAATCCGACAACTTTGAAAACCTTTTGAGAAACAGGATCTACTAGTTCATCTCCAAGCTTTATCCCTTTTTCCTTGATGGATTCATCAGCAATGATTTCATTGTTTTCTAAAGTACCGTTTTTTCCTTCAATAACTTTTGGGGCAATGAATGAATCTTGTTTACTTGAAAAAATAGCAACATCAACTTTATTTGAACTGCCTTCTTTTTCAAATGTTGCGACCTTAATATGCATTGGAACCGCATCTTTTGCATCAACCTGTGCCAATACTTTATCTACATCCTCTTTCTTAATTTGGGAGCGTAATAATTTACCCTCTGCATCATTTGATAATATAAACTTGTCTGCTTTCATTTCGATAATAGAAGAGGCATTAGCATGAGATAAACCATTTGCTAGACCTGATATAATAAGTACAAGAAATGATAATAACATCATGATTGTGCCGATTAATCCGTACCGTAATTTCGATTGTTTTAATTCTTTAAGTGCTAAAAACATTAGGTTCATTCCTCCTTGTTTCATTCTATGTTCTTATCATAAAGAGGAAATATGAACGGAATATGAACAAAAGGTTACAAAAGACGGGGATACAGTTTATATATAAATATGTTACAGAAAAAGAAGATAACTCCCTATTTTATAAAGGAAGTTATCTTCTTTTTGATCGCTGTATATTAATAAAAATTTTGTTTTTTGTTCAAAGTAGGTATTTTTTCAGTAGGCTTAGTGAATGCAGGTTATTTTTTATTTTGCATATGAATAGTCCCTTCTTGTTGTTTCGGAAGGTAAATAGAAAAAATCGTTCCTTTTCCAAGTTCACTATCCACTGTTATTGCTCCGCTATGAAGGTCAATGATTTTTTTTACAATAGAAAGACCTAATCCACTTCCATTTACATTTCTGTTTCGGGCAGTATCGACTTTATGAAATCGATCAAATATTTTTTTTATTTCATTTTCAGGTATACCAATACCCATATCAGTAATCGAAATGCGCCATTCTGTTTCCAGCTCTTCTGCTTCAAATGCAATCGTTCCGCCGCTTTCTGTAAATTTGATACTATTGGTAAATAAATTCATCCATACTTGATGGAGCAAGTTTTCGTCTCCGTAAATTTGCATGTTGGGAACATCCATTTCAACTGCAAGTTCTTTCGTTCTCCATTCCCATTCAAGCATAAAAATAGTATCTTTTATTTGATTCCCAAGATCAAAAGATTGCTTACGTAAAGTAAGATCTTCTTTATCAAGTGATGCAAGTATTAATAATTGTTTGCATAAACTGGACATGCGTCGACTTTCTGATTCGATGATTTCTAGGTAATGTGTCTGCTCAGATTTCGTTAAATCATTAGTTTGTAATGTTTTTGAAAATCCTTGAATAGATGATAATGGTGACTGAAATTCATGTGAAACATTCGAAACAAATTCTTGTCGCATCTGCTCTGAATTTCGTAATCTTTTGGCCATTTTACGAAAGCTAGTTGCAAGCGTTCCAATCTCATCTCGGCGATTTTCTGGTAGTACTAAATCATAGTTGCCACATGCAACCTCTTTTGTCGCATGTGTAAATCTTTGAATAGGACGAACGACAAAGCGGGTAGCTATCGCGATACAAATTAGACTGATTATGATAATTAATCCTAATAAAACAGCATAGAAAATACGTAATTCTCCAAATTGCTGTTGAATATCCGGACGAATAAATAGCGCATAACCCTTACCATTGTTTTCGATAGGGATCCCAATACTATTCAAAAGTGTATTATCAAAAAAGCCAGTAGCAAATAAACGATTAGGATACGTTGCAATTCCATTGTATATATTTCCTTTTAATACATGTTCAATTGTCTCTTTACTAATATTCATTTTCTTGAAATTATCATCGTACTGCTTGCCTTGTTTTTTATCGTCTACTACGTAAATTTCAAAGCCAAGGTTAGAAATAGACTGTAAATAACCATCTTTATTTTGTTCTGTATTTTTCTCATATAAATATTTTACTTCTTGTGCATATTTTAAAATTTTCTCGCTGTTATATGGTTTTAAATAAACATGATAATATACATTTGTAAGTAAAAATGCCAATATACTACTAACCAGCATAATAAAAACTGATATGATAACAAATCTAGCATATAATGAGCGCATATTTTTTCACCTCTAATTTATCGTTCTATTTTTTGAAAGTAAGACCTCCCGTATCAAGATTTTGAGAAAACACAGAAGATAGGAGGGAGTTGACTGCTGGCATGTGCCTGAGCAGTAGGGCGGAAAGAAAAACTTCCACTGATGGAAGTTTCACTTTATATAAAATGATGATCACAAATGATGTGAGAAATTGGAAAATCCAACGAAGTGAAAAATGTAATAAGCATAAGTGTTCCTTCTTTCACTTTTATAGAATAAGAGATGTTTATGAACAGAAGATGAACATGTTATTACAATTTCTAAGAAAATGAAAAGTGTGCTGTCAATAAAACTGACAGCACACTTCTCGTTTCATTAAAACGATGAACCATTACAAGATAAATATGATTTTTTATATAAAAATACAATTGATTTGTATGAAAAAGTGGAATGATTAGTGAAAAAGGATGCACAAATATATTATTCGTTTTATGAAATAACTCGCCAAAAAAGTAAAAAAAGTGTGCAACTAATTCAAAGAACCCTGTTCTTATGTGATTTGTCAGTAGCGGGCTTTTTTCTTTTTTGACAGGGGAGTTTTATGTCAAATAAAATATACATTACTACATTGTTTATGTATATTTTATTTGACAGTATTAATAAAGAATAGTTGCCTATTCATAAGATACAACATTGGCACAATTTTTGCTTATATTACATTAAAGGAAGGGGGAAGTAAATTCAAGCAATAAGTATGATGTATCATTAGTAGTAAAAAAGTGACTTAGCATTATATCACTAAATTTACTAGTATTAATAGGGAGCTGTTTAATAAAGACAGATTGAACAATTCATTTTTAAAAAGTCTGAATTTTCTATCTATTAAAAAGGGGGCAACAGCATGGTGAAATACTCGAAATTTTATAAATTGATGCTGGGCGTTGGACTTGTTACTGTATCATGTAATGGATTGCAAGTTCAAGCAGAGACAAAAGAAAAATATACGAAGAATACATTACAAATGGAGCCGATAGGGTCAAGGCAATCTCCTGATGAGTTGGCACACTCTTCGAACATACAAGAAAGTACTTCATTTACAAAACGGTTAAAGTTAGCAGACCTATCGCAGCGTCCACCAATGCCAAAAGAGAATACTAAACAGCTAGTTGAAGAAAGAAAATATTCGATGGCTGAATTGAATCAATTAAGCAACAAACAATTAGCCGATCTTCTTGTGACAATTAAATGGAATCAAATTCCGGAATTATTTCAGTTTAATAATGATAGTTTGAAATTCTATCAAGATGATAGCCGTATGCAAGCACTCATTGATAAACTAGCAGAACAAGGTCAAACGTATACGAAAGATGATTCAAAAGGAGTTGAGACATTAGTAGAAGTTATACGCTCGGGTTTTTATTTAGGCTTTTATCATCAAGAATTAAGTAAACTAAGTGAGCGTAGCTATCATGACAAATGTTTACCAGCGTTAAAAACAATTGCGAAGAACCCGAATTTTAAACTTGGTACATCAGAACAAAATAAAGTAATTTCGTCGTATGGAATGTTAATTGGAGGCGCGTCGGCTGATGTTGAAATAATTCAATATGCTGCTGGAATTCTTAAACAATATAATGATAATCTTTCTACGTTTATTGAAGATCGGACAAAAGGTGATGCTATATATAACTTGATGAAAGAAATTGATTATGATGTTCAGTCGTATATGTATACTACGGACAAAGAACCAAAAGATACGATGTGGTATAAGAACATCGATAGCTTTATTAATGAAGTAAGTCGTTTTGCACTAATTGGTACGGTAACGGATAAAAATGGATGGTTAATTAATAATGGCATTTACTATGCTAGCCGATTTGGCAAGTTTCATAGTACACCAACAAAAGGACAGCAAGTTGTTACAGAAGCGATGCGTATTTATCCATATTTAGGACAGCAATATTTTGTTGCGGCAGAACAAATCACTACAAATTATGGCGGAGTAGATGCAAACGGAAAGACAATAAATTTGGATAAAATTAGAGAAGATGGCAAGCAAAAATATTTGCCGAAAACGTATACATTTGATGACGGGGCAATTGTCTTTAAAGCGGGAGATAAGGTTACTGAAGAGAAAATTAAACGTTTGTATTGGGCAGCAAAAGAAGTGAAAGCACAATTTTATCGTACAGTTGGTAGTGATAAGCCACTTGAAAGTGGACATGCTGATGATGTGTTAACAATGGTGATTTACAATAGTCCGGATGAATATCAATTTAATCGTCAATTGTACGGCTATGAAACAAATAATGGTGGAATTTACATTGAAGGAATCGGAACTTTCTTTACATATGAACGTACACCGCAGCAGAGTATTTATAGTTTAGAAGAATTGTTCCGTCATGAATTTACACACTATTTGCAAGGAAGATATGAAGTGCCTGGGTTATGGGGACAAGGAGAACTATATCAAAATGAACGCTTGACTTGGTTTGAAGAAGGAAATGCGGAATTCTTTGCAGGTTCAACTCGAGTAGATAGTGTTGTACCGCGAAAAAGTATAATTGGTGGATTATCCAATGATCCAGCTAAGCGATACACAGCTGAGCAAACATTAAATGCAAAATATGGAGCGTGGGATTTTTATAACTATTCGTTTGCATTGCAATCTTATATGTATAATAACCGTCCTGATATGTTCGATAAAGTACATGATTTAATTCGTGCAAATGATGTCCCAGGTTACGATGCGTATCGCTCTGCATTAAGTAAAGACAATAAATTAAATGAAGATTACCAATCTTATATGCAAATGCTTATTAATAATCGTGATAAGTATACAATTCCGCAAGTATCAGATGATTATTTAGCAGGGCATAAACTGAAAGCGCTTTCGGAAGTTGCGGCGGATATCACAAATGAAGCAAAGTTAAAAAATGTGAAGGTAACAAAGAATAAATCACAATTCTTTAATACATTTACACTACAAGGAACATATACAGGAAGTACGTCAAAAGGAGAAAATGAAGACTGGAAAGCGATGAATCAAGCAACGAATGAGATGCTTAAACATCTTTCGCAAAAAGAGTGGAGCGGATATAAAACATTAACTGCTTATTTCGTAAATTACCGTGTCAATGCAGCTGGGCAATTTGAATATGATATTGTGTTTAACGGAGTGAACACTGAGGAGGATACTAGTGTAGAAAAAGAACCAAATAATTCATTCGATACAGCTAACCCTCTATCTCTGAACACGTTATTACGAGGTAGCCTAAATAATCAAGATCAAATTGATCGCTTTGTAATTGATATAAGGGAAGCGAAGGATTTACAGATTACCGTTACGAATGAGCAAAATCTTGGATTGAATTGGGTATTATATCACGAGTCAGATTTGAATAACTATGTTACTTATGCAACAAAGTACGAAGGAAATAAATTGCTGGGAAGCTATTATGCGAATCCGGGGAAATATTATTTAAGTGTATATAAATATGGCAGTGGAACAGGGAATTATACAATAGAAGTAAAATAATAGAAAGTGGCTGTTTCGAAAGCCTCTTGTTAATTATATAACCACCTGCTGCTAATTTTTTCATAACACAGTACTTGGAAATGATATGTTATTAGCCTTTTGTGGATTTAAAATAAAGTCATGATCTTTAAAACAAAGTCGCGACGTTTGTAAGGAAGTCACACTGTTTTGAAAAAAGTTAAACTGTTTATAAAAAAAATGAAATTCCTTATCTTAAGAAGGGATTTCGTTTTTTTTATTATACTAACGGGACCAACTGTTACTTACTAATTTAGACATTAAATATCTATTTCACAAGTAAAGCTCCGAGGCCACCTTCAATGATTCAATCGTTACCATCCTTTCAGCCTTGGGGAGCTCTCTGATACACTCCTAACCATCTACTCTCCTCTTCATCGCAAATAAAATCATGGCAAATTACAGTTGTTTAAGTTATTATAACGGATTATAAAAAAATACATGCTATTTTGTCAATACATTTTTAATCACGCTATTTACGGACAGTAAGACTCACTTCTTACGACAAAGAAGTTAAATTAGGAATCAACTGCTCGTAAAAGCCTGATTCATGAGGGAGAAAACTCTCAACGATTAAAGTTTCACTCTATTATGTTTTCCTTGTAACTCTACGATTAAAAGGCGAAACACTTTTTTATAAGGTTTCATTTCATGCTGATTATGCTACAAGATAGAAATTAGAGTTCGCTATTTACTCTTAAGCTCGATTATGGGTAACTACTCACCTAGATTTGCTACGATGATGAAGTGTTTTTATAATAATCGGGTAATGGTGTTTATTTCTAATCTAGTTATTATTTTCTAATTAATTTATATATAATAATTTTCTGAAAAAAATAATTGTATTTTTCAGACAGATAAATTATTATAAAATAAGTAATTTTGTAATTTTATGACGAAGGGAAGATAGGGTTAATTTTCTGACTATTGCGAATGGTTAATAGGAAATGGAAAATGATTTTAGGGCAGCTTTTAAAAGAGAGAAAAAAGTGACGCTTGCTTCATCATTTTGATACCTAATAGAAATTGTAGTATAGTGTTCAGCTTGGGATTTAATAGCGCAAGAGGGGGAAATAAAGTGGAAAACAAAGAACTAAAGAGGGGTTTAGAAGCGCGTCATATTCAAATGATTGCTTTAGGCGGTACAATTGGTGTTGGTTTATTTATGGGTTCAGCAAGTACGATTAAATGGACAGGTCCGTCGGTAATGCTTGCTTATGCAATCGCAGGAATTTTTATATTTTTCATTATGCGTGCGATGGGAGAAATGTTGTATGTAGAGCCAGGTACAGGTTCATTTGCGACATTTGGCCATAAGTATATACACCCATTAGCAGGGTATATGACGGCATGGAGTAACTGGTTCCAGTGGGTGATTGTTGGAATGTCAGAAATTATAGCGGTTGGGGCATACATGCAGTACTGGTTCCCGGATCTGCCTGCTTGGGTGCCAGGTATCATCACAATGGTGATTCTTGGTGCGGCGAATTTAATTTCTGTTAAATCATTTGGTGAATTTGAATTTTGGTTTGCGATGATTAAAATCGTTACCATTGTGTTAATGATTATTGCGGGGGTTGGACTTATTTTCTTCGGATTTGGTAACGGAGGGAATGCAATCGGTTTATCTAATCTTTGGGAAAATGGCGGCTTCTTTACAGGTGGCTGGTCAGGGTTCTTCTTTGCTCTATCACTAGTTGTTGGGGCTTATCAAGGTGTCGAATTAATTGGGATTACAGCTGGCGAAGCAAAAGATCCGAGAAAAACGTTAACTAAAGCGATTCAAAGTACGATTTGGCGTATTTTAATTTTCTATATTGGGGCAATTTTTGTTATTGTAACTGTTTACCCTTGGGATCAACTAAGCTCAATTGGTAGCCCGTTTGTGGCAACTTTTGCGAAAGTTGGGATTACAGCAGCTGCTGGGCTGATTAACTTTGTCGTAATCACAGCTGCAATGTCTGGCTGTAACAGTGGTATTTACAGTGCAGGACGTATGCTTTATACACTAGGAATGAATGGACAAGCACCAAAATACTTTGCAAAAGTCTCCCGTAATGGTGTGCCTTTATTTGGTACGATTGGCGTGTTAATTGGCTTAGCGATTGGCGTTATTTTAAGTTATATTGCACCAAAAAACTTATTCGTGTATGTATACAGTGCAAGTGTACTTCCTGGTATGATTCCGTGGTTTGTCATTCTGATTAGTCAAATCCGATTCAGAAAAGCAAAAGGAGCTGAAATGGACAATCATCCGTTCAAAATGCCATTTGCGCCTGTTACAAACTATGTAACGATTGCCTTTTTAATCATGGTGCTAATCGGTATGTGGTTCAACGAAGACACACGAATCTCACTTATTGTAGGAGTTATTTTCCTGGCTATCGTTGTCATTAGCTTTTATGCTTTTGGAATAGGTAAGCGTGTTCCAGTAGAGGTTCAAACAGAAAATGAAGTGGCTAACCGATAATTTACTTTGTTTGGTTAACGTTTTTCTAATTGGACAATAATACGAAGAATTTTTGATGAGGTATCAAGACAACCGAATGTTTCATAGTGCTAATAAAAAGCAAACAACCGATGAGAAAGACTCAGTAGGTTGTTTGNCTTTTTTTGTATTGTTCTTTTTATTTTTTTAGTGGTAGCAATAACTTAGAAACACTATTTTTCACTCGTAAAGTGGATGAGTAAAAAGTTGTGAAAGTGGATGGTCCTTTTGAAATAAATATCCCTTATTATAAAAGAGAAGGGTAGTATGCTTTAAGTATCTTGATTATGCTCTCATCCAAAAAGTATAAAGTTTTTAAGTCGAACGATTAGATTTTCTGTTCAAATAGACTGGTTTTAGAGAGGAGAAAGCCAATGAAATTTGCAATTTCATTAGTTATTATTATTGTAATTGTATCACTTTTGGGAACGATGTTAGTTGCAAGAAACATGGAGGAAAATTACGGTCAGTCTACGAAGCAGAATGTGACGAACTTGTCTGTTATTTATATCGTCCTTTTATTAAGTCTTCTTATAGGAGTTACGTGGTATGCGGTTGCTGTCTTGTAGTCTTTGTACTTTAGATAAGTAGGTGGCCTAAATGAAATGGAATGTTTATTTTTTAACACTATTCTTTTTTATAAGGATATAGAGACATCACCTTTTAATGTAAAGAAGCTCCATTCCTCAAATATGTGAATGTACAATAGGAGTGGGAATTCAATTCGTATATCTATTTAGTTACTACTATTCACATTGTAGAATGAGTGAATATCTTCATAGTTGGGAATGAATAGGGCAAACTATGCTAAATTCAAACAGCGAAATACTTAGTATATAACAAACAGAGATTAACACCTTAATTTTATTTTAATCAATAAAAAGTCTGCTGATAAGAGGGAGGGAATTAGATGGAATGGAGACCCAATCGTGCAGATAAAACGTCAGTCTACAAACAAATTGCTGACTATATAGAACAGGGGATTTCTTCAGGAGAATTTTCTTCAGATAGTATGTTACCTTCGGAACGTACTTTAGCAAAAGAGTTGCAAGTGAACCGCAGTACGGTAGTAGCGGCATATGAGGAACTGAAATCACTTGGGGTAGTAGAGAGAATAAAAGGAAGTGGAACGCGTGTAAACACAGATATATGGGGGATATCGCGTAAACGTACGCCAAATTGGGGGAGATATGTAGAAGATGGTTCATTCCTCCCGAATCTACCGCTAGTTCAACAAATTCGAACAGAAACTCAGAAGGATGATTTGATTAATTTAGCAAGTGGTGAGTTGTCACGGGATTTGTTTCCTGCTGACCAGTTTCGCAGGATTCTCTCAGAACAAATATTTATGGAGAATCTAGGATATGATCATCCACAAGGAAATGAAAAGTTAAGGGAAACGATTTCTTCACATGTAGATAAATATAAAAATATCGATGTTGATCCACGCTCTATTTTAATTACATCAGGGGCGCAGCAGGCACTTAATCTTATTGTGCAGTGCTTGCTTAAGCCAGGAGATGCCATTGCTATTGAGAATCCATCGTATTGTTTTTCGCTTCCGATGTTTAAATCTGCCGGGTTAAAAATATACCATTTACCTGTGGATCAACATGGCATGAATCCGGATGATTTGATAGATTTACACAGAAAGCACCGAATTCGCATGGTATTTCTAAATCCGGATTATCAAAATCCAACCGGAACGGTCCTTTCATTGTCTCGTCGCAAAAAGATTTTGGGATTGTCATCTGAATTTGGTATACCAATTGTGGAAGATGATCCTTATAGCTTAACTTCTTTCAATGGAGAAGTAAATCCAACCTTAAAGTCTATGGATACGAATGGAAATGTTCTATATATTAGTTCATTATCGAAAATCGTAGCATCTGGATTGCGAATTGGGTGGGTGATTGGTCCACCTCAGGTCATTGAGCGTTTAGCAGATGCAAAGCAGCAAGTAGATTTTGGACATAGTGTCTTTCCTCAATGGATAGCGAATCAATTCTTAGAATCAGAAAATTTTCATGCGCATATTTCTATGCTTCGTAAACAACTGAAACAGAGAAAGGATCAATTAATCACAAGTCTTGGGGAACTTTTAGGGAATCAGGTTGAGTTTCATGTTCCAGAAGGCGGTATCCATTTGTGGTGTCAAGTGCAGGGTTCAATTGATGAATATCATTTATTAGGAAGAGCGATACAAAATGGTGTAGCTTTTGTTCCAGGGAGTGTATTAGGTTCGAAAAAAGAATATGTACGTTTTACTTTTGGAAGAGCGAACACAGATCTTATTCATGTAGGGATTAAAAGATTTGTAGAGACTCTAAATAGTATTCGACGATAATAGGAATCATGTAATAATAAGAATTTAGAATGTAGTGGAGATGATAAAATATGACGACCTGGTTTATAGTTATGTTAGTTCTTTTCGGTGGTCTTAAAATAGTAGTGTCCAGTCTTCCAACCTCTGTTGTGGAGTCTTTTGTCAGTAGATTTGAATTGCATCCACAACTTAATGGTGAGGCTGTTACTGTAACAATTGATGGAAACCGATTAGCAGATGAAGATAAACTTCAAATTATTGATTACTTTAACGAAGCAATATTTTTAGAGAAATATTATTTTCCACCAGAGGGCAGTGAGACTCCATTGATCATTGATACGAAGAGAGGAAAAAACGATGTTAGGTTTTGGGTTTATAGTTACAACGATCATGTTGATGTAGTCAAACAGTACAAGAGGAAAGTAGTCGCGTATAGTCTGCGTTCCAAAAGCCTTCAAAACCATTCTATGTTAGTAATGGGAGAGGTAGTTTAACAGATTTTTAAAGGGACGGTCTAAAACCCATTACAAAGACAAATCATAGAGAGAAGGAGCAATTGGAATGAGTTGCTCCTTTTTGGAATGCAACAATATTTAGTATAACGAAATTATTCGTATCTTAAACCATTAGAAATACGTTCAATAGATTCCCAATCTTTTACGATAATTTGTTTGTTTTCTTTGCGAATGACATTCGTTATACTTAATTTTTCGATAATGCGATTTAGATGTCGAGTTGTAGTACCGATAAGTGAAGCGATCTCGTGATGATCTGTTGTACGGATTTCTCTCCCGAATAGTTTAGAGGTATTTCGTATTGTGCATAAGTAACTTGCAAATCGTGTTTCCACTGAAGCTAACAAATTAATACGTGAGGCAGTCGTACATGTTTGTAGTTTGTAAGTCACATGGTGTAAAAGTTCTTGTGAAAAAGCAATGTCATGTAAAAGTACATTATTAACATAGTGTTTATTGATAAAAATAAAATCGGTTTTTTCTTCAGCGCTTACATGCGATTGTATATTTACATTTTGAATGAGTTCAATATCACCCATAATGGAAACGGCAGAACAAAATCGAAGTAATAATGCTTTTCCTGTAATTACACTCGTCGTAATTTTTGTACGTCCAGATATTTGAATGTATAGACCGTCAATAGCTTCTCCTTCGTGTAACACAATCTCTTTTACATCATATCGTCGAATTTGAAATGGGTGATGAAGATGTGTAAAAAGTTTCTGTATATGTTCATTTGCTAAGTAAGTTGATAGTAGCAAGTCGTCTTCAATTTTTTTCATGATTTTCCTCCTTTTTCGGACATCTGTCCTGTTCATTATAAAAGAAATTTTTTACATTAAAAAGAAAGGAGTGATGTATATGAAATTTATTTTTGATATTGATGGTACAATTTGTTTTAAAGGAAATCCATTAACGGAAGGTATAATTCAAGCATTAGATACTTGTCATGCTAGAGGACATGAAATCATATTTGCATCTGCTAGACCAATAAGAGATTTATTACCTGTAATACCAAGGCATATGCATCACTATTCAATGATTGGTGGAAATGGGGCATTTGTTGTAAAAGAAGGAAAAGTCATTGAGGTTACACCATTTGATAAATCAACAATGAAGTCTATTCGTTCATTAATAGAGGAGCATCACCTTGCTTATTTGATCGATAGTCAATGGGATTATGCTTATACTGGAAGTGAAAATCATCCAATTTATCGCAACATAGATCCTGATAAATTAGCTACTAATGTATCGATTGATTGCATCGATGAAATGGTGAAAGTTGTGTTGTTCCCTGATGGGAATGAAGAAAAATTAGTGGAAGTGTTAAATGAACTACCTGTGCAAATGTATGCACATCATCAAGAGGACATAATTGATATAAGTCCATTAGGGATTGATAAATGGAAAGGATTACAAAAGTTAGGAGTAGAAGAAGGATCATTCATCGCTTTCGGTAACGACGCAAATGATGTACCAATGTTTTTGCATGCGAAAGAGGGAGTTTGTATTGGTGATCATAAAATGTTGCGCTCCGTTGCATCTATGAGCCTACAGAGTAATGAGCAATGTATTATAGAAAAAATTATTAAGTTATCAGACATAGAATCTAGGAATATATGGGACTTAATGAGAAACCTTTAAAGCAAATTAGAAGTTGGTTTCTAATTTGCTTTTTCTTTATATAGTAACTTTGTTTTTATTAATCTACAACTACTACTTAGTATTGTAGCCACCGATAAATCTTCCACATAAAAAACATGAAAATCATATATCCAAAGAAAGAATAATAATGATGCCAGTTTTCATTGTGAGTAAACAATCCTAAGCTTTCAGCAAATTGTTCGGATATACTTGCACAAATGCCGATTAGCATAATAAATAGAATTCTTGAGAATGTAGATAAAGCTTTGGCAATATGTAAAAAGAAAGCAGTAAAGGTTGGCAATATAAATAATGTAAAAGCGATATTGACCGAAAACATATTTGGAAATGGTCTGACTGGAAAGGCATACATTTGTTTACTAACAAATAGATAGTCTAAATATGTTCCAATGAAACAGGAGAAAATGATGGCGACTATAAATGCTAGGTGATTACTCTTCTGTTTCTTCTTCTCTGAGAAGGATATTTTTTTTCGTAAGAATTGCAAGTTCAATTTTTTCCATCGTTTTACAATAGTCATCCTCAATCTTCCCATTTGTATTTTCTCCTTTATCAATGAAATAGTCTACGATACGCCAGTCTTCAAACCAGTCTCCTTTTTCTGCCTCTTCATGTTTCAAATCTTTCCATGCGTATATTAATTGAGGGCTGTATAAACGATTTGCATCTTTTCTGAGGTGACATTTTTTTATTCTACGTTTATAAAATTCACGAGAAAATGACTCATTTACATCAGAAAACAAATGAGGCCAGTAGTCTTTCCGTGAAGCAGTATGCGAATGATCGTGAGCCCAATTTATTACTTTGGATAACGTATGTTCGTTGCGAAACAATAAAGAGTATAATCGTTTGCCTAGTAGAATTCGTTCATGTAAGGAGGTAAAGTGTTTCATTGTATCACCAAATAACAATGTTTTTTGTTTGGTCTCATCTTCATAGTATGGAAAAAGGATATGATTAAAACGGAAGAAGTCAAAGAGTTTAAATCCAATACTATTTAGTACGGTCTTTTTAAAGTGATCATTTTGAATGACTCTTTTTTCTAAATAGCTTTGTTCATTAATAATCGTTGCTATAGCTAATGTATAGTGATTGCCCGTTTTCCAAAAATGGTTCCACATCGTTTCCATAAACGTTGAGACATTGAGATGGGGTAGGAGGTAAAAGAGAGTTTTAGATCTTTTAAGGCTTTGTTCATATAGTAAAAATTGTGGATACACATCTTGGAAGATTAACCAGTTTCCCCGTTCTAAAAAAGAGTAGTAGGTAAGTTGGTCTTTTTCTGATAACAATCTTGTATATAAATCCCCTTTTAAATCTGTCATATTCCAACCGCCATTACGTGATACCATATGTCCAAGTAGAGCCCAGTGTATTTCAGGATGCTGAAGGTAAAACTGATAATAAGCACGTGTTCTCGTCACGTTATTTTTGTTCAGTTGTTTTGTTTGTTCTGTAATGTTATAAATAAGCATTTTCTCTTCTATTGTTAATGCAGCCTTTTTAAAGGAAGCGGTACTACTTTTGCTTTTTTTCTTTAGTTCATTTTTTACATCTAAAAGAGAAAGCGGGATCGCTTTGGAAGACCCGTTCCATTTTCTTTTTCGATTGTTTTCATACATTTTATTTCCTCCTGTTAACATGAATTTCAACAAATAGTTTAATAGAACGGTTACCATCATTTTATTACACATATTCTGAATAAATGTGGACTGTTTTTGGGGGACATAAACAGTGTAATATTTTTTACTATAAGCACGATAAGTCTTTTGTACTATTTCATCTTCATACGAATGAGGGATTCAATAAACGTGGAACTCGATTATATTAACAGATAGGAGCATAAAAAATATAAGGAGAGAAAAGCATGAAGAATTGGGTTCAAATTAGAATTGCACGCCCGACAGCTAAATTTGAAGAAGTTATCGCATTTTATGAAGAAGGATTATGCTTAAAACGGATAGGGGAGTTTCATAATCATGAAGGTTATGATGGAGTTATGTTTGGATTACCTGATGTAGAATATCATTTAGAGTTTACAAGGCATATCAACGTCAGTCCATGTCCAGCTCCAACAAAAGATAACTTACTGGTGTTTTATATGACTCATAAAGCTGAGATTGAAAAAGTAACTAACAGGTTACATGCGATGGGTTATGATGAAGTTGAACCAGAAAATCCATACTGGAAAGAAAAAGGTATTACAATAGAAGATCCTGACGGGTGGAGAATTGTACTCATGCATATAGAGAAATAAAAGTAGTATATTTATAAAAAAGAGGTCGTTTGTTCTAGTTTCCCGTTAAAAATTTAAATATAAAAAGAGTCTATTTTGATGATACTGTCTTCAAAATAGACTCTTATATTTTTGTTAAGTTTTATATATTTATAAATTCGCACTAATGTGGTCTTTCTTTTTCCTCTCTAAAGTATTTAAAAACATTTGAAATGCTTTAAATGATTGCTGGAATATTGGACTTTGGATAAAAGTGTATAAGAATGTTACGATGAAAACGGGACCTCCTAGAATGTATCCAATTACAAGCACAATACTCTCCACAATGATTCTAGCACGACTTACAGATAATCCAGTTTTATCCGAAATGGCAAGCATAAATCCATCCCGCGGTCCTGCACCAATTCCGGCGGCGACATACATGCCACCTCCAATGCCTGTAATTATGATTCCAGCAAGTAAAATAAGAAGATTTATCCATAAATACTGAGTAGCATGAGGAAGGATATTCAATCTCAAGAAAAAATCCATAATAGGACCGATTAGCAGTGCATTTAAGAATGTCCCTACGTTTATGTATTTTGGATCTACTACTAAAGAAACCAGAACGAGAAATAAACCGCATATAACACTCCATGTGCCGATTGTCCATCCGAATCGCTGAAAGAGTGCCATATTCAGAACTTCCCATGGATGCAGACCAAGGAATTTAACTTTTACCGCAATGGCGTTTCCGAGTCCAAAGAAAGTTAACCCTAAGAAAAAAAGAAAATACCGAAAGAGTGTGAGTCCCATCTTTAATCCCCCTAATATTATATATAATTACGTATATTACATGTGGAAATTTAATTATACAAATATTTCTTCTTTTTAATGAAAATGAATAATTTTAGTTTTTATGTGTGTGTAGTAATCAAAAGGTGAAACTACTTTTAATATAGGGGTTGTTATCAGTGAACAGACGAGTACTATTGATAATATACTTATTTCAAGCTATTTGTTAGTTTGTATATTATGTAAATATCATTCATTAGTAAAATGAATATTTTTGATTTTATAAATAGGGATAATGTATTGGTTTGTACTTACAGTAAAAAAATCTATATAAGATCTGTTACTATTTTAAGAGGAAAGTATATATTTTTATATCTTCAAACAAGGGAGAACATACGCTTTTTAATGGGGGCGAAATACTAAAAGTAATGAAAAAACGACATGGTTACAGTCAAAAACTTTAAAAAATTTCACCATGAGGATTATAATAAAGAGAGGTTCATGAAAAAGGAGTGAAATAATTTGAAACAAGAGCTTATAGAAAGATTTACAAGATATGTGAAGGTAGATACACAATCGAATGAAGAAAGTCATACAGTACCATCAACACCGGGGCAAATTGAGTTTGGAAAATTACTAGTTGAAGAATTAAAGAAAATTGGTTTGACAGAAGTAACGATGGATGAAAATGGATATGTCATGGCAACGCTTCCTGCCAATACGGAAAAGGATGTTCCTGTAATTGGTTTTTTAGCTCATTTAGATACAGCAACTGATTTTACAGGAAAGAATGTGAAACCGCAAATTCATGAGGATTTTGATGGGAAGGCAATTACATTAAATCAGGAATTGAATGTTGTTTTAACACCAGAGCAGTTTCCAGAACTGCCATCATATAAAGGGCATACCCTGATTACGACGGATGGAACAACACTTCTTGGTGCAGATGATAAAGCAGGCCTTACAGAAATTATGACGGCTATGAATTATTTATTACATAACCCACAAATTAAACATGGAAAGATTAGAGTGGCATTTACGCCTGATGAAGAAATCGGTCGGGGACCATCTCACTTTGATGTGAAAGCTTTTGGAGCATCTTTTGCTTATACAATGGACGGAGGTCCGCTTGGAGGATTGGAGTATGAGAGCTTCAATGCTGCAAGTGCAAAACTTACTTTTAAAGGAAATAATACGCATCCTGGAACAGCAAAAAATAAAATGCTAAATGCAAGTAAGTTAGCGATGGAGTTTCATGCGAAGTTACCAGTAGAAGAGGCACCTGAATATACAGAGGGGTATGAAGGTTTCTATCATCTTATTTCTATAAATGGTGATGTTGAGAAAAATAAAGTTCATTACATTATTCGAGATTTTGATCGTGATAACTTCGAGACTCGTAAAAATGCAATCACGAATATTACGAAACAGATGAAAGAAAAATATGGTGAAGAAAATATCATTCTTGAGATGAATGATCAGTATTACAATATGCTTGAGAAAATTGAACCGGTCAGGGAAATTGTTGATATTGCGTATGAAGCGATGAAAACTCTAGATATTGAACCAAATATTCAACCAATCCGCGGGGGGACCGATGGCTCTCAATTATCATATATGGGCTTGCCGACGCCAAACATTTTTACTGGTGGGGAAAACTATCACGGTAAATTTGAATACGTTTCTGTAGATAATATGGAAAAAGCTGTTCAGGTTATTATAGAAATAGCACGATTATTTGAAGAGCAGGCATAAAAAAATCCAGGTAGTGAAAAAAGACTATCTGAATTTCTTTTTAATTGCTCAATGATATACTTACTTGTAATTGCATTTGGCATTCTCACGTTAGTAGATATCAGTAGGGAATATAATTCCTGGTTTCACTTTATAATATGAACAATAGATGGGTTTTATTTATTGAAATGAACCTATCTATTGTTGTGCTGAAGAATTTAATACAGAACTCGCCATAAATAAAAGGTCGCATAGGATTCCCAATTCTTCCATGCTGAAGCATACTCTCTTATTTCTTTTTTTGTTGGTTTATGATCTGATCCTGTTAAAAGTTTGATCACATTATGTAGGCCAACATCATCAATTGGAAAAGCGGAAGGGAATCTTAGACAACGCATTAAAATATAATTTGCTGTCCATGGTCCAATACCACGTATGTCGGTTAATGTTTTCTCAGCATCTTTTAGGTTGCTTTTTATGAACGATTCTTTACTTAAGTTGCCTTGTGTAATGAGTTTTGCGACACCAATAAGATATTCACATTTCCTCGTAGTCATTTTTAATTCTGTTAGATCTTTTACTGTTAGATTTGCGATGACCTCTGGTGATGGGAATATCCAATATTTCTGTCCATTCCATTCGATATGTTCGCCGAAGGATTCAACAAATCGTCTTTTTAACGTATATGCAAATGTGAGATTAATTTGTTGACCAAGAATACCCCAACATAGTGCCTCAAATAAATCAGGGATTCCCATATTACGGAGTCCGTAATATTCGTTGATTGGTGTAGACAGAAGTACATCGTCTTTTGCTAAATCGTAAAATGGAGTTAGATCCGTATCTAAATCAAACCATTCTCTTACATATCTCGCTACTGTAGCGCGAACCCATTTCTCAGGTGGCGTCTCACCACCTAAAAAGCGAACATGGATGTTCCCCTCATCATTTACACTTGTCTCGATTAATGGGTTTTCTCCCTCAATCGGAATGACTCTATAAATTTTATTATTTTCAATGTGAAACATACATTCATTTTTGGAACGTGAAAGATAGTGTGAATTTTGTTTAAAGCTAAATTCTTTCGGAACAATTAATGTTATGCTGTCATTTTCATCTTTCCACGCTGTATATGGAAGCTCAGGACAACAATTTTTACAAGGCTGATAACCAGTTTGTTCCGCTTCTTTTCTAGATTTAAATTTTCGATTGTTTCTTGGAGACTGTTTTTGTTCGCACCAAGGGAAGCAGTAGTTTTTCGTTGTTTTGTTACCTATAAAATAAGGAGCATCCCATTCAAGAGGAATTGTAACATTCTTCATTTTCAACCACCTACAGTAATATTTTTTCTAATGTTAACAATTCTTTTTTCATTGCTAAACCACCTCTAAAACCAGATAATTTCCCATTCTTCCCAATCACACGATGGCAAGGGATTGTAATTAATAGAGGATTGGCTCCAATCGCGGTACCAACAGCACGTGCTGATTTTGGTTTTTGAATAAGCTGTGCAATATCTGAGTAGGAATAGGTTTTTCCATAAGGAATTTCACGTAATGTATTCCAAACAGTTAATTGGAAAGGCGTTCCGTGAACGTCAATAGGACATGTAAATACTTCACGTTGTTTTTTTAGATACTCTACTAGTTCTTGAACATACGGTTCTAGCTTTAAGGGTTCTTGAACGAAAGTATGTTTCGGAAAACGTTTTTTCGTCCAAGTGGCTAATTCTTCAAAAGCTTGATGTTGAGATCCTACAAAGCATAATCCTGTTGATGTTGCGGCAATATACATATGCCAATTTTCATGAACAAATAGCGTCCAATATATAATTTGGTTTGTTTTAGCTTCCATGTTATTATACCTCGTTTATAGGATTCATTTTTCGATATTCAGTAGGGGTATATCCCGTTTTCTTTTTAAATAATGTTGCAAAATGTGCAGTGTTGGGTATACCCACAGTAAAACCAATTTCCATAATTGTTAGATTTGTATCCGCAAGATAGTGCATAGCTTTAGCAACCCTTATTTGTTGTATATATTCTAGTGGAGTGATACCTTTCATTCGCTTAAAAGTACGCTGTAAATGATAAGGACTGCCATGACACATATCTGCAAGTATTTCGAGAGTTAATGCTTCACGATAATGTTTATTGATATACGCTGTAATTTGTGTTACCCAGTCTTCATCAGGTAACTTGATTCCATTTGGCTTACAACGTTTACACGGACGAAACCTTTCGGATAATGCTTGTTTTGCATTGAGGAAAATTCGCACATTATTTTTGTTTGGTGTTCTAGATTTACATGATGGTCGGCAAAAAATACCAGTTGTCTTTACAGCGTAAAAAAATTTGTCATCATAAGAAGAATCGTTGTGTATAATGGCTTGCCAATGTTCATCCGTCAAATTATTTACACTTGTTTCTAATTGTAATTTCTCATTTTGCATATGGATCACCTCCGAAATTAGTATACCCTGAACGAAGTACACATGTACGCATTTACGAATGTAAGAGCAAGATTACAAAGGTGAAAAAATGATAGTCTCTTTATTTTGTGTTAGCATGTAAGCAGAAAATAAAAATATGAGGCGAGTATTAATGCTATGACATCAAGAGGGGGAACAAAAAGTGAAATTTATTTCGTGGAATGTAAATGGTTTACGAGCAGTTATTGCAAAAGGTGGTTTTATAGAATACTTAGAGGAAGCGGATGCGAAAATCAATCGTGAAGTAATGGGGTCAGATCATTGTCCTGTTGAATTACATATGGAATTTTAGAAAAAATAAAAAAGCAGTATCTATCTTGGATGAAGGATAGATACTGTTTTTTTATTTGTTTTGTTAAAATTTTTCAAATCATTCTTGAAATAATTCATTTATAACTATATACTTAATAACGATAATCATTATCAATAGATAGGAAAAAGATAATTTATTATTAGGGGAAGTGAAATAAATGAGTTTTAATTTTAAATAGATGTATTGTAAGGGGATACATGGAAAGAGTATTTCACTAAAATACTATATTTAAAGATTGCAAATTTGGAGAGGAGTATTTATAGACATGAATAAGAAATTATTTACACTAGGAATGGTCACAGTATTAAGCGTAGGTCTTGCAGCATGTAACAGTGCAGATAAAAGTTCAGGAGAACAAAAACAAGAATCAAAAGCAACTGAAACGAAAAAAGATGAGAAACGAAAGATTACATATCTAGGAAAAGAATATACAGTACCCGCGAAAGTAACGAACATTGTAACTGCTAGTTTAGAATCAATGGAGGATGCGGCGGTACTTGGTATTAAACCAGTAGGAGCAATTACTATAGGTGGAAAATTACCAGCGAACGTTGCGAAAGATTTAGAAGGTGCAAAATCTATCGGAGAGAAAATGCAACCGAATTTTGAAACATTACTTCAATTAAAACCAGATGTCATTACATCTAGTACGAAATTCCCACCAGAGGCCAGTGAAAAGTTTACGAAGGTAGCTCCAACGTTCCCAATATCACATGTTTCAACAGATTGGGAAGATAATTTAAAGCTGATGGGAGAACTTTCTGGTAAAAAAGATAAAGCAGAAAAAATTATTAAAGATTATAAAGCTGATGCTGCAAAAGCAAAAGAAAAGATTGGAGATAAGTTAAAAGATAAAAAGGTGCTTGTAATAAGACTAAGAGCGAATAACTTATACCTTTATCCAGAAGGAGTATACTTCAATCCTGTAATTTATAAAGATTTAGGATTAACTGTTCCAGAACAAATTAAAGCTGTAAAAGCACAAGAAAAAATTTCTTTAGAAAAACTGGCTGAAGTCAATCCAGATTATGTATTCTTGCAATATGAGGCAAGCGAAAATGATAAACCAAAAGTGTTAGAAGAATTAGAAAGTAATCCAATTTGGCAAAGTATGAATGCCGTAAAAGATAAAAAAGTATTTGTAAATACTGTTGATCCAATCGCGCAAGGTGGTACTGCTTGGAGTAAAACAGCATTTTTAAAAGAAGTAGTGAAAAATTTATCTAAATAAGTAAGGTGCGTTGAATGATATGCGGAAAATAAATGCAGTACCAATGATAATTTTATGCTTAGCGCCCATATTTATTTTATTTACAGTTATGCTATCTATTTTATATGGGGCAAAAAATATCGATTTTGAAACAGCTTGGAATGCACTGTTTCATTTTGATTCAGGAAATGTAAATCATAATATTATTATTACTTCTCGTTTACCAAGGGTAGTTGCAGCTCTTTTAGTTGGAGCTTTTCTAGCCATATCAGGAGCACTTATGCAGGGGATGACAAGAAACTATCTTGCATCCCCTTCTATTATGGGTGTGACGGATGGCTCAGCTTTTGTGATTACGATGTGTATGGTATTTCTTCCAGGAATGTCTTCAGTAAATATGATTTTATGTTCTATGCTTGGCTCGGCATTAGGGGCAGGAATTGTTTTTGGTTTTGGTTCACTGCTTCGGAATGGATTATCACCAGTTCGATTGGCGATTATAGGAACTGTTATAGGGACGTTTTTAAGTAGTATTTCTGCAGCTATTGCTTCCTATTTTCAAGTTTCGCAAAATATTAGTTTTTGGTATAACATAAGATTAGATCAAGTGGATTCGAATGTACTTAAGTTAACAATTCCTTTCGGTATAGTTGGCATTATTTTATCCCTTCTAATTTCAAAATCTATTACGATTCTTTCGTTAGGAGAAGAGGTTTCTATTAATTTAGGACAGCGTACAAAGCTTGTAAAAGCTACTGCAATTCTATCCGTTGTGTTTTTAACAGGTACTGCGGTTGCTTTAGTCGGGAAAATTGGTTTTGTAGGACTCATTATTCCTCATATTACTCGCTTTTTAATCGGGGTAGATTATAAATGGATTGTACCTTGTGCCGGTGTAATTGGTGGTATTTTTCTAGCTTTATGTGATGTGTTAAGTAGATTTGTAAATTATCCATTTGAAACGCCAATAGGGGTCGTTACCTCGTTAATTGGAATTCCTTTCTTCCTTTATTTAATTAGAACAAGAGGAGGGGAGAAGCATGCTTAGAGATGCACTGTCGCGTTATGTAATGACAATGAGTATTATCATACTTTTAATTTTGAGTGCAATTTATATTAGTTTAACGAATGGTACGTTTGATATTACGATTACAGATGTATTTCGAACGCTATTTCGAATTGATCCTGTACCTGAACATGATTTAGTTATATTTGATTTCAGGCTTCCGAGAATCGTAATCGCAGGATTAGTAGGATTAGGTCTTGGGATTGCAGGTGCTGTTATTCAAGGGGTTACAAGAAATGGTTTAGCTGATCCTGGCATTTTAGGGATTAATGCGGGAGCGGGTACTGCAATTGTGATCTTTATGTTTTTCTTCCAAGGACAAATGAAAAGCACAGATTGGATTTCTATTATGATGATGCCGTTGTTTGGTCTAGTGGGCGGGCTAGGTGCTGCTATATTAATTTATATGTTTTCTTGGCGAAATGGAAAATTAGATTCACAGCGTCTTTTGTTAACGGGGATTGCGATAGGTTCAGGCTTCGGAGCATTTTCTATGTATTTATCATTGAAGATGAAAGCAACTGACTTTGAAATGGCAGCTGTGTGGGTTTCGGGAAGTATATATAATGCAAACTGGAAGTATATTATTGCTATGTTGCCATGGCTCATTATCTTAATTCCAATTATCAAAAGAAAAGCGTATTTACTTGACTTATTTCAATTGGAAGAGACGAGTATAACAAGTTTAGGAGTTTCAGTAGAAAGAGAAAAGTCGATTTTATTATTAAGTAGTATTGGGTTAGTGAGTGCATGTGTTTCTATTTCAGGGAGCATCGGATTTATTGGTCTAATGGCACCACATATTGCGAAACGTCTGGTCGGCATTCATCATAATCATGTAATTCCTGTATGCGGTGCAATTGGAATGTTACTCGTGATTGCTTCGGACTTTATTGCAAAAACTGTTTTTGTACCAGCTGAATTACCAGTTGGGATTGTAATTTCGATTGTTGGTGTACCATATTTCCTATATTTGTTATACAAAGCAAAGGCGTAAGAGGAGTGATAGAAAGTGAAGGTTCTAAGCGCTGAGAATTTAGAAACGAGTTATGAAAAATTTACGGTGTTTCGTGATTTAAATGTAGAAATACAAGAAGGAAAAGTAACGACAATTATTGGACCAAATGGATGCGGGAAATCTACATTGTTAAAAACAATGGGCCGAATTTTAAAACAAAAAAGTGGTAAGGTATATTTACAAGGACAAGATTTACATACAATTCCTACAAAACAAATTGCGAAGCAGCTAGCATTACTTCCGCAAAACCCAATTGCTCCGGGAGAGCTTAAGGTAGAAGAATTGATTTCTTATGGACGCTATCCACATCGAAACAATGTAAATAAATTATCATCTAAAGATAAAGAAATTATTGAATGGGCGATGGATATTACAAAAACGACTGCTTTTCGCAAACGCCAAATTGCAAATTTATCCGGTGGACAAAGACAAAAAGTATGGTTAGCGATGGCATTAGCACAAGAAACGGAAGTTCTATTATTAGATGAACCGACTACATATCTTGATATGTCTCATCAATTAGAAGTATTGCAAATTGTTGAACGATTAAATAGGGAGCATAATTGTACGGTAGTTATGGTACTGCATGATATTAATCATGCAGCAAGATTTTCTGATGAAATTATTGCAATGAAGGAGGGGCAAATTGTTACAATAGGAAACCCAATAGAAATTATTACGAATGAAGTGCTGAAAAATGTATTTCATATTGATGCACGCGTCATGATAGACCCGTATAATGGGGCTCCTGTATGTTTCGGTTATGATAGTGTGTTCCAAGAAGAAAATACTGAAATATATGTAACTAGCTAAAATGATAAAAGGAGGGGAGAATTACATGAATACTAGTATTGAAAAAACGGATGTTACTATTTCGAATATAGAGCAATGGAAGATGTATTCGAGACTAGGGAATCGTGAGTATCAAATTTATATTTCGAAGCCAAAGCAACCTGCTCCAGACTCTGGATATCCCGTGATTTATGTATTAGATGGAAATGCATTTTTTCAAACGTTTCAAGAAGCTATGAACATTCAATCGGTAAGAGTAGAAAAAACAGGGGTTGCGCCATCAATTATTGTTGGTGTTGGTTATCCAATCGAAGGAGTTTTTGCGGCTTCTGAAAGGTGCTACGATTTTACCCCTTCTTCGCCTTCGGTGGATGCACCGCCGAAACCTGATGGGAAACCATGGCCTAAGTCAGGAGGAGCAAGTGAGTTTTTAGCATTTATTCAAGATGAATTGAAGCTGCAAATTGAAAAGAATTTTGAGATTGATAAAGAAAAACAAACAATATTTGGACATTCGCTTGGTGGATTATTCGCTTTACATGTATTGTTTACAAATACAAACGCCTTTCAAAATTATTTCATCAGTAGCCCATCGATTTGGTGGAATAATAAGTCTGTTCTTGAAAAGGAAGCAACGTTTATAAATGAACTGAGTAGAGCGAGTTCTGAAGTCGGAGTCTTTCTGACAGTGGGAGCATTAGAAAGAGATCATATGGTTCAAGATGCAAATGCATTATCTGAGCGTTTAATGAACTTGCAACATAATAAGTTTCGATTTGCATTTTATGAAGCTGAGGGAGAGAATCATGCATCAGTAGTGCCAACTGTTTTAAGTAAGGCACTGCGCTTTGTAAGCAATTTATTCTAATCGTTGTTTTTTTAGTAGAAGTGAATTTGTGTGGGAATTGCTTTCGTAGTTGAGTTTTGTCCTATAAGTAACGAATAAATAGAGGATATAGGTTGTTATTTGATTCTTATATAGGGTATCACCATATGTAAGTTTAATGCTATAATTGGTATACTCATGGGGGCATTGTTCCCTATGGATGGGGATAAACTTTAAGAAGGTGATAAAATGGATTATAATGAAAAAACAGAGGTTACTACCCATAGATCGGATAAAGAAAAAGAACAAATCATGAATAGGTTAAAGAGAATTGAAGGGCAAGTACGTGGTATCCAGAATATGATTGAAAATGATCGCTATTGTGTTGATATTTTAGTGCAGATTTCAGCTATTAATGCTGCAATGAAGAAGGTTGGTATGGGGATACTTAAAAATCATACAAATCATTGTGTTTCTAATGCTATTAAAGATGGTAATGGAGACGAAGCAATTGGAGAATTAATGAAAGTGTTTGAACGATTCTCAAAAGCGTGATAGAACAAGCTAGTATTGGATCTAGCTTGTTTTTTATTTTTTCATGGAAAAGTTTTTTATCTGTGTTGATACTTTTATGCACAGTGTTATTTCTAAATTTAATTTTAGTAAATGTACCTGGAAATGTTGTTTATCCATGGGTAGTTCCAATGTTATTTAGCTCACATGAAGGGGTAGGAAGGGCTTTTATTAATTATCCAATTAGGATTATAAGTTTGACGAGTCTTTTTATGATGGAGTTAATTTCATTAATTAGAGAGCATAAACGAAGAATATAACATTTTAAACATAAAAAATAGCCTTCTCATAAGCGAGAAGGCTATTTTTTATTATTTTACTGCTTCTTTTAGTTCTTTACCAGCTTTAAATGCAGGTACTTTTGAAGCTGCGATTTGCATTTCTTCACCTGTTTGTGGGTTACGGCCTGTACGAGCAGCTCTTTCACGAACTTCAAATGTACCGAATCCGATAAGTTGTACTTTTTCACCAGCTGCTAAAGTATTTGTGATTGATTCTACTACAGATTGTACAACTACAGTAGCTTCTTTTTGAGAAATTTCAGCTGTTTGTGCTACATTTTTAATTAATTCTGTTTTATTCATATCTTCACCTCATATGTAAATAATGCTATTTAAGTTGTTATTATAACGTATAAAAGAGAAGAGAACAAGTGTACTATAGGTTTTCTCTTAAATTCTTTTTGTTAAGCAGTTATAGATTCTTTCTTTAATTCCGTTGTTTTGCTATTAGACTGCTCTCGTTTGTTATAAGCCAAGAAGTAAGGGAGCGCTACAAATAGCATACCGCCGACTAAGTTTCCAAAGAAGACAACAATGAAATTTGGTAAGTATTCCATCCAAGTTAGATGCCCTGCAAAGATGGCGGCTGGAATAACAAACATATTGGCAACAACGTGTTGAAAGCCAATTGCAACAAAGGTCATAACTGGGAACCAAATGCCAATTACTTTTCCAGTGAATTCTTTGCTACCCATACTGAGCCAAACTGCTAAGCAAACAAGCCAGTTACATCCAATAGCAGAGACAAATGCTTGTATGGGTGTGTCATGTAGTTTTGCTTGAGCGATAGATACAGTTTTGGCTAAAAATTGCCCTTCTGTTAATCCGACGATGTGGCCGAAAAAATAGGCCACAAATACAGCGCCAATAAAATTGCTAATCGTAACAATTGTTAAGTTCTTTAATACTTTAAAGAAAGAGATTTTTTTTGAAAACCAAGCGATTGGTACGGTCATCATATTACCGGTCACTAGTTCGCCACCGGCAAGAATAACTAGAATTAAGCCAATAGGGAAAACAGCAGCTCCTAGAAAACTAGTAAAGGATCCCCAAGATTTTGGCATTGTTCCAATGACGTGAATATCGAGTAAATAACCTAGTGCTATGAAAGCCCCGCCAAAAAAACCTAAAATTAACATAGGTAGTAGCGGCAAAAGTGCCTTTTTTTGACCTGAACTTGCGGCCAATTCAGTAATTTCTTGTGGTGCATAGACAGACATGAATAACCCCTCCATATTTTGATAAATGACTCTATTTCCATTAATGAGTTTTTCTGCCTTATTAATGGTTAAATTGATAAATTCGGGGGAACGAGTAAGGTCCCTCGATTAAGCGTTTTCTTTTCTCAGAACATGAAGATGAGATTTTTTCAGAATGAAAACAAAAAACACCAAAAATGCTACTCATCTTGGTAATTAAAAGTAAAAATTACTTAAAGTTGTTCTGTAGAATTTTTCATCAACAATGAAATATGAATAAAAAGTATATACATTGCATATCATGTTGACAAAATTATGTTACATAATTTGAATAATTTTGTCAATTCGTGGTAAAAGCAGGAGGATAGAAGTTAGGATATTCTATGAAAAATGATAGACATATAGTTTTAACGTTTCAATTCATCAGTTAGGAAGTGATTGATGATGAATAAACCGTGGATCGCTAATAAACCGATCGGTAATAAACCAATAGATAAAATTTTTTCTAAGCATAAAATAAGCACTGAGCTGAAGATGGAAAAAAATGCCTCCTCATGGATTGGAATAGAAGAAAATTCATTTTCAGAGAGTGGAGAGGAAAAAAATGCCTCCTCATGGATTGGAATAGAAGAAAATTCATTTTCAGAGAGTGGAGTA
>NZ_CM000745.1:5249846-5252454 GCF_000161455.1 Bacillus pseudomycoides DSM 12442 | reverse complement strand
GGGTAGTTTTTACGATAAAATTGATCAATCATTTGAAGCACGGGGTCCCATTCAGGGTATGGCTCACGTTCTCCAAATACCATTTTCGCTTCTGGAGTATTCATCAGAAAATTATCGAATTGAGTAGGTACTGGCAATCCTAGTTGTTTTCTTACATGGATCAAGAATAAGATTTCAAAAGGATAAAATCCGTATCTGAAATCACCAAATTCACCGAACTGTCCGATTTCAGAAGCTAATGCAGAATGATACTCAGACATTATCGAAATTAGATGTTCTATTTCTTCTAAATTACCAGTCGACCAACGTCCCAGCACTTCATCATAAATGTTCAGGTCTTCAGGGATTAAGTCGCATCGTAGTTCAGCTTCCTTAAACTTATTTATTACGGCTAGATGCAATTTTTCATTCGTTCCCATGATGGTTTTATTTTTATACTGCAAGTACAGCTCTAGCAAAAACCAAATATGTCTATCCTTTTCATTGGCATTTATTAAATGTCCACCGAAGTGATGAGCCATAAAATCATATAATATATTTTCTTCTTTCTCCCATCCATACATTGCAAAATGAACTAATGTGAGGACGACTTCTCTAAACGAATATTCCAACATCATCCCAGGATACCTGATTGTATAGAGATCCTGTCCCATGCACTGGTAAAATAAGACCTTCTGCATGTTCTTTAATCCTTCTACATTGTTTCCACCGCTGATCAATACATCATTTTTCCATAGTGACAAGTGATATGAAGAAATTTGGTTTAGATTTATTAATAGTATGTGATCTTTATCTGTTTCATTTTGCTCAACGATTTCCTCATTCTCTCTTCTACTAACATTATATTCATCTTTAACATCTTCAAATTTGATTCCATCCACAAAATTTTTGCTATATCTTTTAAAAGCCATTTCTAACTTTTTTTGGTTTATCATTGTATCCTCCCATTTGTATGTTTTCTAATTTCTGTTTCTAAACATAAGTGAGACCCCAGTTTCAACCACTCTTATTTTAACTCAAATGTAAATTATAGTAACTTATTAAATTCACTTTTCTTAATTATTCAGCCTTTTACCTTAAAAAATCGAATGTAAACTAACACCCATTAGTTTACATTCAAAACATTGATTTTACTGACTTTATAGCATTTTAACCATTTTAAGCAAAAACACTAACAAAAGTATACATTCAAAACGTTGTCTTTAAAGAATTTACAGAACTACCTCGTTTTTTAGTTAGCTATCTCTATTTTTGTTCGTTGAGTTTGTTTGTTTTGTTAGGATTCGTCAAATTCAATCGTCACTACCTTATCAATAGAAACAAATCTAATCGCCTTACTGTTACTCATTTTATTTAACTCAAACCACGACCCAGGAGTAAAAAATGCTAGTCCTTGTCTATCGATTAATTCCTTTATTCGTTGTGCTTCATAACCTCTCACATATAACTCTTGTCCATCAACCATTTTCACAGTTAACTCTAACATCCTCTCATCCCTTATCTTCCCTTATCGCTTTCAATTGCTCCATTTCCTTCTCAGCAGACTTCTCAATCCATTCTTCTTCCACCTTATTCATCTCACCAATCCGATATCCAAAGTAAATCACCAGTAAAGTAACAAGTGTACCTAGAAAGTATCCCGTTAAGCTTCCTAACCAAAACATCCCATCTCTTCCTTCTCAAAATAAAATAAGACGCTAAACCGATAACGGTAGCGCCTAACGAAGTAACTATAGAATTAATCATTAATAAGTATATCTGGACCCTTCCTCAACATATATGCAAAACTAGAAATAAACACTATACAAAATATAATAATAGAAGGCCACGTATTAAAATAAAATCCTTTACCTGCAATTAATCCGTATATATTTTGGAACAAGAAATTAGTACCTAAGATAATTCCCCCTAATATCGAACTGACCACAATGCTGATTAAATAAAATTTGAATTTTTGAAACATTTTTCCTCTACCCCTTTTCTAAAATCAACTTTATTTAGTTCGTTTTAGAAAATTATACCATTCTCATTTTTTTATATCCTTAAATCTAGATGCATTTAAGAATATTTTAAGAAAAGGAAGCGGAAGTACTATCTCTTCAAATGTCCATTTTGTTCAATTAAAAAGAGCATCCACATCAGTAGATGCCCAAACGTGTAGGAGTTTTCAATGAGTATTGAATAGGACCTGAGAGAGGTTGTCCTACACTATAATATATGCTTGTCCATCTCAAAAGGTGCAAATAAAAGAGCTCTATACCTATTTATAGAGCTCGTTATGCGAGTAATGGTGTATTTATGTTGACCTGATATTGTATGTCGAGAACTTCCTTGTGTGCAAACGAAAGAGAACACTCCCCCAAGTTAAGTGCTCTCTCGTAAAAATCGATGGGGTAACATGTTGGAAACCGTTCTGTATCATTGTATGATTTATCAATTAGCGTTATACCTAAATCATTCTTCAATTACGTTTATTGTGTAATTTCTATATAACAAATAAAAAAGCAACCGTTATGGATGCTTTTAAATCTTTTCTATAACATAAACCATTGTCTTTCTTGATGGTGCATGATAAGAGTAACCTTCATTTCTATGAACGTATATTTCA
>NZ_CM000745.1:5248915-5249746 GCF_000161455.1 Bacillus pseudomycoides DSM 12442 | reverse complement strand
CAATTGTATGATTAGGGTGTATGATAATAAGTTAAAAAATAAAAGATTAGACATACGAAGGATTTTTATAAAAATAATAGTGTGGATTTTAAAAAAACTTGGCGGGAGAAACAATATATAAATGATTAAGGGGAGGAAGAATTATGTCCAATAACGTAAGACAAAGAAGAATAATTTTAGATTTAGCAGTTACTTTAGATGGTTTTATTGAAGGGAAAAATGGGGAAGTTGATTGGTGTATCATGGACTCTGAGATGGGGTTTATTGATTTCTTAAATCAAATTGATACTATTTTATATGGAAGAAAAAGCTACGATTTATGGGGACAATTTACTCCAGGAATTGAAGGTACCAAAGCTGAAAAAGAAGTTTGGGAATTAGTTCACAGTAAAGAAAAATATGTGTTTTCTAGAACACAAAAAGGGATTGATAATAAAGCAATATTCATAAATGATAATATTCTTGAAGAAGTAAATAAATTAAAGAAAAAGTCTGGTAAAGACATTTGGCTATATGGCGGAGCAAGTCTAATTACAACATTTATCAGCTTAGGGCTTGTGGATGAATTTAGATTATCTGTTCACCCTGTTATTTTGGGAGAAGGAAAACCGTTGTTTATTGATATAAAGCAGAGGTTGAATTTAAAAATGGTTAATACAAGAACGTTCTCCTCTGGCGTTGTGCAACTAATCTATCATTTGAATGAGAATTGATAATATTGCACATTCCAAAGATAAAATACAATAAATATCATTAAGAAATACTCGATAGTAATTGTCATTTCTTCAACAATAAGGCGCGATTCTTGAATAACATAGGTAGAAAATAATT
>NZ_CM000745.1:5248516-5248815 GCF_000161455.1 Bacillus pseudomycoides DSM 12442 | reverse complement strand
CTTAATGGTATAGCGACCATCTAATTCATTTTCTATTGTAATAATGTTATGTAAACTTAATTTCTTTAATGCAATATAGAATTGAGAATGTTGTATATAAGCAAATTCCTCTTTATATTGCTTGTAATCTTCCCACATCATATGTACTGTTACATTTGGAATGATCCCATTCGTGTAACATTTCTTGTGTAGATATAAGAAGACTTCTAAATCTGCATTTGTAATGCCATATAATTTATGTTTTCGTCCCATTGTTTCTGAAATAGCAGATAGTGTACGACGTGAAAAAGATGGTTTCG
>NZ_CM000745.1:5242086-5248416 GCF_000161455.1 Bacillus pseudomycoides DSM 12442 | reverse complement strand
AAATCTGCTCAAAATGAAGTTGGGTTCATACATAAGTTGTTTAGAATTGCATCATAATCTGTCATTGAATAGGCCATGTAGGTTCTATATCTCTATCAAACGGTTTTTGCACCAGAACCCAAATTTTTCTTTTCCATACCGATCACACACCTTTTTAGAGTAATAGTATCAGTATGTCCAAGTTTTATAGATTTTTTGCACCAGAACCATATCAAGCGACGTTTTTCCCAATCCGCAGGATTTCAAAATCTTCGTCATGCTTCACGTACCTTGAAAGGAATCGAAACCATTCATGCTATATATAAACAAAACCGCCGTTTGCGACCAAACTGCGGTTTTTCAACGTACAATGAATTGCAAAAGTTACTTACAATTGCTTGAGATTCAATTGCGCTCAACCTAAATTTTTATCTCTTAAGAAACTCTGCACCAGAACCTTTTGGTGCATATTCATAAGAAGCACGTCACCCTTTCTCATTAATATAAGAGAATGGTAACGTGCTTTTAACTACAAGAATAGTCCAAATCCTTAAGTTAATGGATGTGCGGCTGGACCCCAAAATAATGTTTATGAGGAATTATAATAGAATTAAATGGGTTATTATTTATAACAATTGTTTCTCAACTTTTTTTAAAAGGTTTCTCCGTTAATTTGCAGAAAAATTTACAATATTAGGTTTATTGTAGAATATAAAAATGACCCGTATTTAATAAATTTTATTTCGGATTAACATAAATAGCCTATTAAAAAAATAAAACAAAGGAATCTCTTAATTATATAAAATGTACGCGATATCACTAACACAATATAGTTAAATTCAAAAAATCAACAGTAAGGAGAGGTTTGTATGAAATTTAAGAAAAAAATAATGTGCACAACATTATTTTTTGGTATTTTGGTCACTCAAAATCCGCTAGACAGTACAATTGCTTTAGCATCAACAATAGATAATTATCAAAAAAGCCAAGATGAATTAGCTACTAATAACTTAAACGAAAATCAACAACTTAATATAAAAAATGCATTAGATTATGTAAATAACTGGTGGAATAATAGGAATCCTGATTATGCAAAATGGGATCCAAATGATTGTATGAATTATGTCTCTCAAATTCTAAAAGCTGGCGGAATAAAAGAAACACTTCCATCAACTATACAACCTTCAGGAATTGATTCAAATAAAAATTACTGGTACAGCAAAAAACAAAGAGATAATATTTTTACTGAATCTAGCACATGGATAAACGTCGAAGATTTTTATACCTTTTGGAGTAAAACTCAAAAAGTAATTACACCAGATAAATTAAATATTATGAGAGATATTGAAGTTGGAGATGTTATACAACTTCAAAAAAAATCAGGAGGAAGTTACTATCATGCAATGTTTGTAGTAAAAAAGGATTCAGAAACTGTTTATTTAACAGGACATACTAACGATAGAGAAGCTTTAGATATTAGAAATATACAAGGAGATAATTTCCGAGTAATTAAATTTTCTAGGTAAGAATCACGGTTCTGGTGCAAAAAATTAGAAATATATGGAAGCAATCTCCCAAACTTGGACATACTGATACTAGTACTCTAAAAAAGGACGTGATCAGTATGAAAAACAAAATCTATTCAAGTGGAAACATTATCAACCTGATATTATTTTATTAACCGTAAGATGGTATCTACGATACAACCTCCGTTTTCGTGATTTAGTCGAAATGATGGAAGAACGCGGGCTATTTATTGCTCATACAACCATCATGCGCTGGGTTCATCAATATGGCCCTGAATTAGATGAGCGATTAAGGTGTCATCTTAAGACAACCAATGATTCTTGGCGAGTTGATGAGACGTATGTGAAGGTCAAAGGTTAATGGATGTACCAGTATCGTGCTGTCGATTCGAAAGGAAATACCATCGATTTTTACCTAAGCAAAGCAAGAAACCATAAGGCTGCAAAGCGATTCTTCAAGAAAGCTTTGCAGTCTTTTCATATTTCTGAGCCTCGTGTCGTGACAGTCGATAAGAATCCAGCTTATCCTATAGCAGTTGAAGAATTAAGAAAAGAAAAGAAAAAAAGATGCCATTAGGCATCCAACTAAGGCAAGTGAAATATCTCAATAACATAGTGGAACAAGATCATCGGTTTATTAAAAAGCGAGTTCGTTCGATGTTAGGATTCAAATCATTCCGTACAGCCACTTACATACTGAGTGGCATAGAAGCGATGCATATGATGAAAAAGAAGCAACTTCATCAAGGGGGAAAATCTGCCCAAATTCAAAAAGATTTCATTGATAAATTGTTTGGTATCGCATCATAATCTGTAATTTAGTAGGAAATTCAGGTCCTACTTTTTTTATAATTTATTTTTGCACCAGAACCCTTTTTTTCGAGTTATTCTGAGAAAAAATCCTATACTATTTTTGTTAAGAACGAGAATTGAGATAAGTATATAAGATGGTTTGTTTCGGGATAAATAGCGAAATATCTAGAAGTAATTTGTATAAATCTAAGTATATTCAATACGCAATATGCAGGATTGCATGAGAAATATAGTTGCTATTTTCATAACCTGTAACCATAATGGTTACAGGTTGATTATATCCAATCAAACAACTAAAATCATCATGAATGGAGATGTTACATAATGGGTATGAAAAAAATAATTTTAGCTGGAGCTTTAGGTATCACAGCATTATCAGGAACGAATTTACCAGGATTAGAAGCAACAAAAGCGAGTGCTGCTTCTATTGAATCGAATTTCTCGACGTTAGAAGGACGAGTAGTAGAAGTGGATAATGGAGTGATTGTCGTAAAATCTAAGCAATATGAGGAACCTGTTAGTGTTTATATTGATTCACTATCAAATGTGAAAGTAGGAGATGAAGTAAAAGCTACTGGATCTATGATGCGTAATTTTACAGAATATATGGTTGCAACTGCAGTTGAAAATACTTCAAATAAGTTAGGTATGCACATGAAAGAAGATGGCTCACCTGATTATGTGATTGGGGAAGTATCAAAAGTAGCAACGATGGAGGATGAGGTAGAAGGTTCTACTAAATATGTCGTTGTTCAGTATCCATCGGTAAATGGGAAGAAAGCTATTATTGATGTGTACTTAACAAAGGGACAAGTATTTAATACGGGTGAGAAAGTAAAAATTGATATGAAGTATGTAGGTTGGGGCGGAATTTCTATTAACTGGAACACAACGGATCATATCGAAAAAGTTCATGAAGCAAAGAACAACATTGAAAATAATGATGATGTATGGATCTGGTCTTAATAAGGCGAATAAAAGTCGTTATTTGCGATTTATTCCAAACACAAATGTATAAACCGAATGTATGTAAAGTAAGAACAAAATAAATAACGTATCATGCAGTACCCATCTAATTATCATGTGTATGACAATTAGATGGGTACTTTTTTATTTACTCTACAATTAGGACAATCTATGGCCTCGCATATTTGTTTTTTATTCGAAGTTTGTGCGATTCAGTGTTCATATTCATTTTCAAGCGTGAATTGCATGTAAAATCGAAACTTTATCTGCAGTACATAATAAATAATTTTGTTTTACTGTTTTAATTACATGTGGTTTTAGAATAAAGTTGGATGAAAATCCTATATTAAAATAAAAACAGACCACTGTTCGATTTAAATGTTCCACGATATAATGATGAGAGTTTATGCCTAAATAAATATTTATATAAGAAGTGAGGTATTGTATGAAAAACAGAACCACAGACATTATTTTTATTATTATTGGTGCATTTCTTTTCGCGTTAGGTGTGAATTTGTTTGTTATCCCGAACGAGCTTGGTGAAGGAGGAGTAACGGGTATCACGATTATTACCTACTATTTATTTGAGTGGTCACCAGGCTTAGTTAACTTAATTCTAAATGCGATTTTGTTAATAGTTGGCTATAAATTTTTGAATAGGGTAACAACAATTTATACAATCATTGCTGTAGTTACTAACTCGTTATTTCTTCATTTGACAGAAGGTTGGAATATTGCTTCGAATGAAATGCTGGTAAATGCCATTTTTGGAGGAGTATTTATAGGGTGCGGGATTGGTCTAATTATTCGGGTTGGTGGAACAACAGCAGGTACTACCATCTTAGCAAGGATGACACATAAGTACTTAGGCTGGAGCATTAGCTATGGTCTATTGTTCTTCGATTTAATAGTTGCTTTTTCATCTTATTTCATCATTGGTGCGGAAAAGCTGATGCTGACAATTATTATGCTATATGTAGGAACTAAAGTGATGGAATTTGTAATCGAAGGTTTGAATCCAAAAAAGGCCATTACGATTATTTCTGATAAACCGAATGAAATTGCCAAACAGGTGACTACATCAATGGACAGAGGAGTTACCGTATACTCAGGTCATGGCTATTACACTAAAACCCCAAAGGACATTCTTTATATTGTTATTAATAAGCAAGAAGTAATAAAGCTAAAACGGATTGTTCAATCTACTGATCCGAATGCTTTCATCGCCATACACGATGTTCGTGATGTGTTCGGAGAAGGATTTGTAGATATTTCTAAGGCTTAATAAGAGGTTGATTTTAAAGAATTAGAATTTGTTTTTAAAAAGGCAGAAAATGATCAATCTATTTTATAAAAATAAATCCTAATGCTAAAATATGAGAATCTATTTTGATCAATTTTTATTCAAAATAGATTCTTTTTATTTATCGTAAAATGATGGCTTGTTGGGTATTATTTATCAACCTTTATTCCAAAGCTACATTACCACACGATCTGTTGTACCGTATGCTGTTCTAATGCGGAGTACATCTGGTTCTTCAACACCAGCATACGTAGTAGCTATGGTAACCTCAATAATTTCACTTAATGGATTTTGAATCTTAGCTAATTGTCATGAAATAATTAATTCTTCATTTGTTTTTTTGACATCGATACCTAGCATGTTTCCAAGGTCTTTCTGTATTAGTGTCATTAATCTACGATACAAAAGTACCATTTTAATAGAAAAATAAATTACATAAATTACATAAATTACATAAAATGAGGTACCTGGATTCTAGTTATAAAAAATTAAAACTGAACTTTATTAATATAATCATATTCCTCATTGTATTCCCATTGTATTGTGTATCACAGTAAAAATGTTCAATAAAATAGAATGCTTTTTCTTTGTAGAAATACGCACAAGCTAATTTTTGTAGTGGAATGTATATGAACACAAGTAAGTGGCTACTTGTCGAATTAGGCAGTTTGTCTCAAAAATAATTCTGTATATTTACAAACAAATACACATGGTCATGTAAGGGGATACTTTCTGTCATTGGAAAACCACTGATATAAAGGAGTTTTAAAACACATACTTTTAATTAGTTTACATAAGAAATCTTATCGGTAGTTATAAAATGAGTGGAATTCCTTATCTCAAAATGTATATATATATTGTGTTATTGAGATAAAAAGAGGAAATTGTTCCTTTTTAAATTATGTTTATAAATAACATTATAATGTAGACTTCTCTAGTGTGCCTGTTAGATAATTATTTAAATAAGACTTAATATTGTGAAATTAAATTCTCTTTAAGTGCTAGTATTTATTTTGAGTTAAACTTTGTATATATCTCATAATAAAGAGTATTCTTAGATTTTGAGATAAAAGACAAAAATACTAATTTATGTGCCTCCCCTTCTTAATAAAATTAACAATAATTTTCCATTGTTGGACTAGAGTTAAATTTGGTTATATGTATTAAAAAAGGAACCCACATGGGGTCCCTTTTTTTAACTTTCACTCTTTTTCAAAAGGTGCATATTTGCACTATATTTATTATAGGGGTTTAATATCATGCCCATCAAGCTAAGGTTGAGTATTTCATGAACTTCCGTTCCTGTTGCCTACATGCTTGATATTTTGTTTATTTGTTTTTAAAAATACGTATTCCAAATAAACCTTGATAAGGTGTGTTTTTAAAGGTTATGCAGTTTTCTGCTTTAGATTGGATACAGTGCACTGATAAACAACGTCTAAAATATCAAAAACTGTCTTTTTCTCATATCGGTGAGATTTTCGTCCGTTTTTCTGTAAGAGGTCAAACAGACGAAGAAAAATTTTCGATACTTCTTGGGTGTCTTGTTGTATAGCTTCATATACTAAGTACAGATGATCTTGAATCATATAAATTGTTTTATATTCGGTTCTGGTGCGAAAATGTTAGTTAGAAACATAGAGTAACAATTTCCTCTATATTTCTAGCTTATGAAGATAAACCAAATAATTTATGAATAAATTGTTTTTGATTTTGGACAGACTTGTTCTGAACAAGTTGTCG
>NZ_CM000745.1:5239676-5241986 GCF_000161455.1 Bacillus pseudomycoides DSM 12442 | reverse complement strand
TTCCTTTGTACAAACTCTTATAATCTTTCACAGTTCCTTCTAGCCAACGATTTGGAAAAATACGAGGTAAATCTTCGGCTTTTGCGTTCGTTTGTGACACATCGAATACATAGCCGATAGAAAAATATAGGCGACCCGGTTTCACTTCTATGCTTTTAGATTCAATTTGCTTCTTCTCTTCTTCGTTTGCTTTCGCAACGGGTTTCCAAGTACCATCTTTACCTTTAAATTTTGTTGTCGTCTGGTTCGGAACTAGAATCTGAATGCCTTTCTCACCTTTTTTAACGGAGAATCCTTTTTCTTTCCAAAAAGAAAAGGAACCCACGGCTCTGGATCCCTCAAATTGATTCTGTATTAATGCAATATTGGATGGTGAATAGCGATAAAACTTTGCCATAAATGATAAATATTCTTTTAAATCTTCTGGTGAACGAAAATAACCTTCTATGCTTTTTTCCATCTTTTTCGTTAGTGCTACTACCTTTTGTTTTTTCTCTTCAAATGAAACAGGGGAACGCTTTTTACTCATTGTTTTCCGTTCCCTTTGAGGAAGCTTCTATTAATTCATCCATCGTTTCTTCATTCCAAGTTTCTAAGTCTGTTGGAACACATATTTTATGAGTTTTCATGTTGATGGGAATAAGTAAATCGTTTTCTGGAAGCTCAATATAATCAAATAACTCTTGTTTTTCCTCTTCTGTTAATGGAATTGTAACTTCTTGATTTGTGACATGAAAAGTAACTTCTCTTTCGCCAATAGATTTTATAATTCCAAGTTCAATGTCTTCATGAAACAATAGCATTTTATCTTCTCCTCTTTTGTTAATTATTTATTTTCAATCCACGATTGTATTCTTTTTCATAAACCATTTTGTTACTTTATGACTCCAAACAAGACATACAACAGCAACAATAGAATAAGAGAGGTAGTACACTCCCATCTTATGACACATATATGCACCTAATACATTTGCATAACCAAACAGCAACCATATTCCCCCTGTAACATAGGGGGAAGTTTTGTTCGCAACTTTTGTTAATAGCTCAAACACTTTTTCTAACTTTCTCATTGCATACCTCATCCTTTCTTTATCAATTCACCTCCTCCACTGGCACAAATACTTCTTGTTGTTGCCCCCTCGAAGCTTGATAATCTATCTTCTTTTGTCGTTTATGTGCAATTCTTTCCTCTACTACCTCCCTTATATGTTTTGTTGCTTCGGTTTCTGCAATATCAGTTGTACAAACCCCTTGATACTGTTCATGCTCATAGATGCCATTCATAAACTCAATTAACATTTGTGTATTTTTATCAGCACTATTCGTACCAAGTCGGATTTTTGTAAGTTCTTCTTTCAACACCTCATGAAGGTGCTTTGTCACGACTTCTGTAATATATCGAAGCGACCATTCTTGTTGTTTCGCTTCTTTATGCTCTTTAAAGATTTGTGCTAAAGCGACCCCGTTGTATCTAATTTTATGTTCTTCTTTAAATGCCATAAGATAATCATCAGTATCTTTTTCTAACTTTAATACACGCCTTACTTTACTCATCGTTCATATCCCCTCTCATTTTGTTGTTGGATTTCTCTCTCAAGACGTTCATAATAACGTTGGTTTTTCCAACTTTCATATTCACTTTTGAACGCACCCTCCATTTTCCTAAGTGCATACTGCATCGAGACATTTTGTTGAAAGTTCTTTCGCTGACTGGGCTTTCGGTCTAACATTTCATCAATGCGCTGTCGTTCTTTATCGTATGCTTTCATCTCTTGTAAAAACGCATTTCCCATTCGCTTGTGAAGCTCTTCTATTTTATTTCCCTTATAATTTTCATATCGTTTCTTATCACCAGAACCTTCTCCATATGCTCTCTTTAATACGTCTACTTCTTGATCTAGCTTTTGAAGAAACTGTTTATAATCTTCCTTATAATGCTTCTCAATATATTTTTGCGTTAATGCATCGAGATGAGGACGGAGTGGGCTTAATGTATTGTAACTGTATTGCCATTGCCTTTTATCTTCTGGTAAGCGTTTATAAATAAACTGGAATAATGGTTTTAGCTCTCGATTGCGCCATGTGAATGTGGAATCTTCTTTCTTTTTTGCAACCATATTCTTTCGAATCAAATCGTTAATCTGTTTTTGTTCCTGACCACGATCCATAATATTTTGAACCACTTTCCCCTTCATCGCATCCAACGTTTTTTGTTTTCGCTTCCCGCGATCCCTCGTTGGAAATGGTTCAACAGTTGCGACATGAATATGAAGGTTATCCGTATTATAGTGAATCGCTCCTGACCAAACT
>NZ_CM000745.1:5232530-5239576 GCF_000161455.1 Bacillus pseudomycoides DSM 12442 | reverse complement strand
ATCGGTAGTAAAAAGGATCTTTGAATAAAGATCCTTTTTATTTCATAACTATTATCAAATTTTATTCATTAAAAAAAGAATTTATTGGAATGAATCTTTAAGCTCAGGTGAATTAGAATAGAATTTCGCTTTTGATGGTTGAACACTACAAATAAATAGTGTAATAGATACCAAAAACATTATAAATGCTCCTGAAACTACAACAAATCGTATAGATATAAGCTCGGAAGAAATACCAAAGATTGCAGTAACGGTAATAATTAAAAAAGCCTCAATAAACCCGTAAATACTTATAACCCTCCCCATCACATCAACAGGTATATTGTTTTGATAAAATGTGTAAAAACCAGTATTAGAAAAGGCAGTAGCAAATGACAAAACAAAAACTCCTATAGATGCTATAAAAAAGGTATTAGAGGATGTAAAAACCATATAACCTACTGCAGTTATTAAGGAACCCATACCAATAAGCCATGAGGTAGGTATTTTTTCAATAATTATTGCATTGGATAAAGAACCTGCTAATACTCCTGCTCCAGCAATACTGACTAAGACTCCATATTCACCTTCAGATAAGGAAAGTATCCTAATTGCAAAAGCAGCTTCCAACGAATCTGTAGCTGTCATCATGACTATCATCGCACTAAACAAAAGATAAATCATCATGATATATAAATACTTACGGCTAAATCTAATAACAAGCTTCCAATCATCTATTAATAACTTAAGAGATAATTTTGTTGTATCTGATGTTTTTTCTAATTGTGCGGAGGATTCAACATTAGGCATTCCTACTGTAATTAATGCAGATAAAAATAAAGCTACAGCATTGATATAAATAGCCATATTAGGTGTACCAATTGTAAACATCATTCCTGCTATTGCTGGTCCAGTCAAAAAAGCTCCGGAATCAAGTAGGCTACGTAAAGAATTGAAACGTTTTCTTTGTCCTATTGGTATTAACTTCGTGATATAAGTTACCGATGTTGAGTGGTACATAGAGCTCGCTATTGTAATAAGAAAGACCATAGCATATATAAGCCCTAAAGAAGAGAAGAAAGGTAATAATGCAATTAGCACAGTCTGAAAAACATCTAGTGCTATCATGAGATATTTTTTATTTAAACGATCTACAAGACTTCCTGACCAAATATTAGTAAACAACGTTGATAAAGCCCTAATAATATATAAACCAGAGACAGCAATGGCCGACTCTGTTATGTTAAGAACGATAAGGTTTAGAGCGATAAAGTAAACCCAACTTCCAACACTTGAAACACCAATGCTAAACAATAAGATAGATGGATACCGCCAATTTTCCAATGTTTTTTTTAAACTCAATTGAATTCCTCCTAAAATATAATCAGATAGAATGCAACACTTAAAACAAAATAAAAAATCCCACCCCCAAGACTTAAGTGTCTTGGGGACGAGATTTTAGATCGCGGTACCACCCCAGTTTATTAATATGTCGCCATATTAACCTTATCAGGTACAACAAAAATGCTTATACCCTAGCTCTATAACGGGAGCGCCCGTCACACTATCCCCCTATAGTCGGTTCCAATGTGCTGCTCTGAGCCTTGCTTCAATAAAGAAATTCTAACCCCTTTTCAGCTACCAGGGTTCTCTGTATAGAATTCACTTTATTTACTCTTCTCTTCATTGCATTTAATTTCATATATACTAACATTATTGGATATATATTGTAAATGTTTTTTACATCTCATATACAAACTTAGTTAACATAATCCTGCTTATCAGCAGTCTCTATATCTAGAAACTTAAAAGAGTCCCTTCAGATCTTCGAAGGGACCTTTCTTTTATATAATCTCCGTTATCGAAAGTTATCATATTCATGTTTTAAAAGAGAATATATCTTAGAATCGCAATACATACCATTGATCATTACACTTTGTCTCAATGTTCCTTCATATGTCATTTTTAGCTTTTGCATAACTCGTTCAGACGCTGTATTCCTTATGTCACATCTTCCTTCAATACGATTTAAATCTAATTCTTGAAAGCCAAACTTTATTAGTTCTTCTAAAGCTTCGACGATAACTCCTTTTCCCCAATACAGTGGGTTAATAACAGCTCCTAAAGAAGCGCTACTGTGTGATAATTTCCAGATCCCACAGGTTCCAATAGCTTTCTGATCACTCTTAAAGATAATAGACCATATGAAGGACTTACCTTTCTTAGCTGTTTCCATCGTGTTTTCTAAAAAAAGACGAGTTTCATCTTTATTTTTGTGTACCTCTCGAGGTACATATGTAGTTGTTTGAGGATCCGAATAGACTTCAAATAAATCATCTAAATCATGAAAATCTAGTTTTTTTAATAAAAGACGCTTTGTTTCTAATTTGGGAATTTCATATGTATTTTCCATGCTCTCACCTCAGTTAATCGTTATTTTTATATTATATATCTTATTCATGTGAAGTTTACATATCCTATCATTATTGGTAGTATCCGAAAAAGCTCACTTAGTATCTTTTTTCAGATAAGAAATGAGCTTTTTCGTTTTTTTGGGTGACTCGATTTCTTAGCTTGATAGACATGTGGTGCTATCCTATAACGGTCTCAGTTGAGCGGGTTTTGTTTTAAATACGACTGTTTCGAATTCTTTTCTATATATCTTAGTTGGTAACTTAAGACGTGATAAATAATATCCTTGCTTATCTTGAATAGACTTAAAGTTCTTGTAAACGAAAATATCCTAAGTCACGAATATATAGTTCATTCTTTTGTGCCATACCTGTTCGAGCCGCACCATACGCCTGATCACTTCGTTTTCCTGGTTCAATTTTCACATCAGAAAATTCTCCACTCAACAAGTCATACTCTAGTTGAATTTTTACACCAGCTTTATGACTACATCCTCCGGCACCAGGATAAGTAGCTGCGAATCGATCTGGAACTTGAAAGGTTGTAGAATCAAGAATGCGAATACGCTCAAAGTAAGCAGAAAGAGAATGAGAAATCCTAGATAACCCTCCAATTTTAGCTTGTAGAAGTGTAGTAAATACATTTCGAAAGAAGGCTACAGAAGCCGCGTTAAATCGTCGATTAAGTCCCTCAGGACTTAATAAAATTGCTGTTGAAGTTTCTAATTGACTACAAAGTTGAGTAAGAGAGGTAGTAGCGATTTGCTGATTTAACCATACACACAAAGATAAAAAATGGTGCCCATGGCACTTACGTTTTCGTTTCATTCCGCCTGCTTCTATAGCTAATTGATTAAGTGTAGCGGGAGACATATAGCGATATAACTCTTCGGCAAATAAAGACAACTCTTGTTTTTGATGCATATTCATAAAAAGCACGTCACCCCTTCTCATTAACATAAGAGAATAGTAACGTGCTTTTAACTTCAAGAATAGTCTAAATCCTTAAGTTGATGGATGTGTGGCAGCATCCCTTAAATAAATTCGAAGAACTCTATTCTAAAAAATACATCTATATTTTACTGGTGATGATAAGTTAATTAAAGTTGATGGATAGCCAAACTCCATTGAAGCATCTATAAATTCTTCTAAATGTTGCACCGATTCAGTGACTATTTTCACCAAATAACTATATTGTCCAGCTAATCTGTGGCACTCAAAGACCATAGGATTTTCTTTGCAAAAATTTCTGAATTGTTGACATTTTTTTGATTCAAACAAAACAAAAGCCGTTACATTCTTATTTAATTTCTCTGGGTTTATAACTGCACTATAGGCTGTAATAATATTTTTATCCTCTAATTTTTTTACTCTTTCTTTTACAGCTGGTGTTGATAAGTTCACCATTTTTCCTAGTTCAGTCATAGATATACGTCCATCTTCTTGAAGAATATGTAAAATCTTTCGGTCAATATGGTCTATTCTAAACATCCCCTTTTTATTTAAAGCAAAACGCTTATAATGAATAAATTTTTTAAGTCTTTTGGATGAAATAGCTAATAATTTGTATTTAAACAAAATTATATTATATTTATAATTTTATGTATATAATGAAAAAAATGTTATTGGAGGAATAAAAATGGGACTTGAGATGAGGAAATGTTGTGAGAAATGTAATAATAAGATTGAAGAGCAATCTTTGGCTTTTATTTGCACACATGAATGTACATTTTGTGAGGAGTGTACAAAATTAATGAATTATGTATGTCCTAATTGTCAAGGAGAACTTGTTAAAAGACCTAGACCCCTATCTAGTAGTGTCTGCTCTCTTAACATATAACAATACTACTTATTAGGTTCGTAACGAAATAGGTTCAAAAGATAAAAGGGGGCGATATTATGATTATTAGAATGAAGAAAGATATGGAGAACATATATATAAATTATAGCATAAAGGAGTTTTTATATTGAACCAAGCTTTGCTTATTATTGATGTCCAACAAGAATTAGTTGATGGTAATAACGAAACTAAAAATGTGCTTAATAAAGAAGCATTGTTAGATAATGTTAATTTGGTTATTAATAAAGCACTAGAATCACATGCTTTGATTATCTTTGTGAGGGATAAAGATGTTGCTGATGGCAAAGGTCCAGGTTTTCAAATACACCAAACAGTAAAAGTACCAACCAATGCAAAAATATTTGATAAAGTAGCTACAAATGCGTTTTATGGTACACTATTAATGGATTTTTTAAAGGAAAACGAGATCGAACATCTTGTTATCATGGGATGTAAAACAGAACACTGTATTGACACAGCGGTTAGAACTGCAACGGTGAATCATTTTGATGTTACTTTAGTTGGGGATGGTCATTCAACGACAGATTCTTCAATCCTATCTGCTGAAAAGATAATAAGTCATCATAATGAAATACTTCATGGTCATTACAATGTTGACAATTTTTCTGTTGTTCGGACCAGCCAAGAGGATTTGTTTCAACCAATTCATAACAATTACCGATAAATCACTATTTACCCTGTTAAATTGAGAACCTTAAAAAAATTATTGATCTATAGCAATCAGGCGTGATTGTGGAATAACCCAAACCATATTTAAACGAATGTGTGTTATTATATTTTTAATATGGAATTATATCACACCAGAAACTAAAAAAGTTTATTTTAACCCCGTTCTAAAATTGGAACGGGGTTATGCGTATTTAAGAAATTAAAATAAAATACATTTATTTTAATTTTACATTTAATGGTGTATTTCTTAGATAGAAATTTCGTTTTGGGGAACAACCAATTTCTTAAGTTGATGGGAATGTGATGCTATCCCATCGCTATCAAGCTTAGGAAAGCAAATCCCCCCCAAACGAGAAAATTGACATCTCTAGTTGAAAATGTACATTTTTTTTGTTTTGAGGCATTATAAAATTCTAAAAAAGATCATTTCAATATACTATGAAATGACCTTTTATTCACCTTAACTATTTGCTAAATATTTCTCTAAATTTTAGTTTACGAGGATCTACGTTATTTTCTATCTGTAATTTTGAGTCGAATCCTTTTGCAATCCTTTTCCAATCTATCATTTTGAAATTCTGATTTACTATTTTCCCATGATCCATATTCTCTCCATCCTGTGCTAGAAAAATGCCATTTGGATATTTTTCTCCTAATCCAAAACTCATTACATCAATACCGTCTGTATCACTCGTTCCATCAGCATTTTTACCATCAACAATAGCAAAATTACCAATATACTCATTGTTGCCTTTACGGTCATACACTGCATAACTATTATTCCCCTGACTAGAAGCAATTAAATACCCTGTCCCATTTTTTCCATAATATATCGTCAAACCCTCAATATCTGCTGTTAAATGGTTTCCATCCGCACCATCTACTTTTGCAATCGGTTGGTTTCCTCCGTCTGGTTCCGCATTGAATTTCCAAATTGCCACATCTTCTTCACCGATATATATTGTTCCATACTCATCATCTGCTACAATTCCTTCTGATTGAGAACTTAGCTTTAATTCACGTACTTTCTTTCCTTCTATTTTTCCTTTTCCATTGTCAAATAACTCATATTGTTCAAAAGTTCCATCCTTCCCTACAACTAATGCGTAAAAAACACCCGTTTTTTGACTATGATAGAGACTAAACCCATATACTTCTTTCATGCTAGATTGAATGGGAGATCCCGTAATATTTTCTAATTCTCCTGTTTTAGGGTTTATCGCAAAAATATCGATTGTATTTGTAGAACGATTTGAAGCTGCCGCAATATCAATTTTTTTACCTCCAATTGGAAATCCATATCGTACATCAACATTATTTAGTTTCCCAAAGTTATACGAATGTAGTTGTTTTCCTTTTAAATTGTAGACAGCTATCCCCCCCTCTTTATTCGTTCCAATAATTTTACTTTTTTCAGAATCATGAGGATGAACCCAAATTGCTGGATCATCAGCTGCATCACCCGCATTAGCAACTGCATCTGTTTCCTCTTTTGCTTCCACTTTTACAAGTTTTGAATGTTTTTGTTTCTCTTGTACACTTGGATTTGAAAATTCCCCCACCAAATTCGGTGTAGAATTTACTGTTAAAAATAATACACTCGTCATTAAAGCAACTGTTGATATTTCCTTTAACATTTGTAGTTCCCCCTTGAAAAAAATAATTTTCTTTATCCTGTTAACTAGAACAGATACACTTTTCTTGTATTATTTTATCTATTAATTTTTAATTATTTATGTATTTATTGTAAATTTTCAGATAAATTATTTACAGGATCTATCGTAAGCAGAACGTTACGTGTATTGTGAAAATTATCCATCCAAAATAAAGTTGCACTATCCATAAAAAGTGTGGTTCTGGTGCAAAAACTCTAAAACTTTTGCAAGTAATCTCCTAAACTTGGACAGATTGATTTACGGGATCAGTCTGTCCAAAACCAGAAAGAATTCATCCATCGATTGTTTGGGCTTACAGCATAAAATAGAATTCCGCTAGAAATATATGAGCTATATTCTCTTTTATTTTATCTTTGCACCAGAACCCTTGCGACCAAGTAAAAAAGCGCCCTGTAAACAGGGCGCTTCACTTTTACCTAATGACTAATATTAGCACTTGGGTATAATGTT
>NZ_CM000745.1:5232212-5232430 GCF_000161455.1 Bacillus pseudomycoides DSM 12442 | reverse complement strand
GAACTTTTTTATAAAAACCCAAACATAAATCTGCTAAGGAAGAATCCTCTTTAATCAAACTTTATTTCAAAGCTACAATAGATAAAAAACTCGATTTAAAATCAGGTTGGAAATAAAAGTAAGCCTATGACCTATTTTTTCACGTATCTCGGCTGTACCCCTATAACATAGGTTGGAGAGGACTTTATGCTAAAACATAAATTATCCATAATAATTTA
>NZ_CM000745.1:5230170-5232112 GCF_000161455.1 Bacillus pseudomycoides DSM 12442 | reverse complement strand
AAGCTATGCATATGGTAAAAAAAGGGCAACTTGTTTTACTGGACAAGTCTGTCCAAAATCAAGTGAAGTTCATCCATCAACTATTTGGAATTGCTGCTTAAGACTAGATTCCACTAGGAAACTTTTCGCCTCTTTATATCTTTCCTAAGTATTTGCACCAGAACCCTCTATATACTGTGTCACTTTAGGAGATAATTTGCACTAATTTTAAGTGTTCTTTTGCGTCCTGAGTATACATAATAAAGTTAGCTGTGTAGATTTCGTAATTACTGGAGTAAAGGTTATGAAGTTAAGATGTTCATAAATTAAAGATTTTGGTAAATTCGGAAATCAGATAAATGTGAAATGAACAAAATTTAAGCCTTATAAATTGCTTAAATACGTTATCAAAACTATTGTCAAAATCAAATTAACTTTAACCTCCCTTTATGATAAGATTATCATGTAAAGGTTAGGTGATTTTATGAATTCATACATTTATGGTTATGCACGAGTAAGTACCCAACAACAAGATTTGATTCGTCAGCTAGACATGCTTCAAAATTATAACTGCACTGAAATTTTAACTGAAAAAATAACAGGTACGAAAAGTGATCGTCCAGAGCTTACTCGATTAAAAGATAAAATTAGACCTGGTGATACATTAGTTGTAGAAAGCTTTTCTAGATTAGGAAGAAGCACCAAAGATTTAATTGAACTTGTTGATTTTTTTGAGAATAAAGGAGTTAAGCTAATTAGTATCAAAGAACAATTTGATACTAATACACCGCAAGGCAAATTGATGTTAACAGTATTTCAGGCATTCAGCCAGTTTGAAAGAGACTTGATTGCTCAACGAACACAAGAAGGTCTTGTAAGTGCAAGAGCAAGAGGAAGGGTTGGTGGTCGTCCTCGTATTAAAGATATCTATATTCAGAAGGCATTAAATTTATATAAGTCAGAGCAATATAGTATTCGAGAAATTATAGATATGACTGGCATTAGCCAAGCAACACTGTACCGATACATACGAGAACACAAGCAAGTACAAAAGAATGAGGAAACAGAAGAAAAAACAGCAACTATTCGTATGTTGTTACGTGTAGAAAATAATAATAAATTTGTACGTGGGAAGGGGAAAGTTAGAAAGAATATCGAATCCTTTCTCATATCACAATACAATATGGAACAACGCTTAGGGGAGTACATATTCTATGTTCCTTACACCACAATTTCAGATTTAGAAAAAAAGGTAGATAGCATAATTCATGAAATTGATTTTGAAGCGGATTTACAAAACTGTTTTACTGAGTTAGATGTGTACTGTGATGAATTGGAACTACAATGGTAAGCATTTGCGTATATAACAAGTTATCTTATAAAATAAGAAGAAGAAAAGAAAGACAGGGAGAGGAAACCCATGTCCACAAAATTAGTAAATTTACGAATTGATTTTGCTTTTAAACAGTTATTCGGAACGAAAGGGAACGAAGAGATCTTAACTGGTTTCTTGAATGCTATTTTAGAGGAATCTTTAGAGGCACCCGTTGCATCTCTACAATTGGAAGACCCACATCTTCATAAGGCTTATGAAGATGATAAGTTATCCATTTTAGATTTATTAGCAACATTAGACAACGGAACGCAAGTGAATATAGAGATACAGCTTCGCAATACACATGATATGGTAAAGCGATCTTTATATTACTGGAGTAAACTCTATACATCCCAAATGCAAGAAGGGATGCCGTATCGTTCACTTCGGAAAACAATTACCATTAACTTATTAGATTTTATATTATTCTCCCAGGATGATTCATTTCACACCATAGGACAATTATGGAATCCCCAAAAGCAACAGATACTAAGTGATGATATTGAAATTCATTTTGTTGAAATTCCAAAATTGGTCAAACAATGGCGTGAAGAAAAAGTAAATCCATGGGAAAATGCATTTGTTCGT
>NZ_CM000745.1:5229636-5230070 GCF_000161455.1 Bacillus pseudomycoides DSM 12442 | reverse complement strand
AAAGAAAGTACAAATTCAAATGGTAAATTTGTAGTAGTTGAACGTGAGAAAAAATCACTTACAACTTCACCAGTCGATATTTCGATTATTGATTCTGTGGCTAATCGTACTTATCCAGGAGCAGTACAACTTGCAAATAAAGCTTTTGCGGATAATCAACCTAGTTTGTTAGTAGCTAAGAGAAAACCTTTGAATATTAGTATAGACTTACCTGGCATGAGAAAAGACAATACAATTACTGTCCAAAATCCTACATATGGTAATGTGTCTGGAGCAGTAGATGAATTAGTATCTACTTGGAATGAAAAGTATTCAAAAACACATACGTTACCTGCAAGAATGCAGTATACAGAATCTATGGTGTATAGTAAATCTCAAATAGCAAGTGCTCTTAATGTTAACGCTAAATATCTTGACAATGCACTGAACATTGA
>NZ_CM000745.1:5229292-5229536 GCF_000161455.1 Bacillus pseudomycoides DSM 12442 | reverse complement strand
TGGATGTTATTACTACCAGCACATGAAGATGAATATTTAACTCAAACATTGGAGGAGATTGCAATGAATCAAGATCCAATTTTACAAAAAGCAATAAATAAATGGGAAAATATGAGCCATGACTCCTCTTTCCGAACAGCTTATGAGGCTCGCGAGAAGCTACTTCTTGATGAACAAGCTAAGCTGGCTCACGCTCGTGAAGAAGGCTTAGAGGAAGGTTTAGAAAAAGGGATTCAAAAAGGAC
>NZ_CM000745.1:5225167-5229192 GCF_000161455.1 Bacillus pseudomycoides DSM 12442 | reverse complement strand
TTGTATATAACAGGGAACTTCCAGCTATTAAAAGGGCCAGACTTGCAAATGTAATTTGACTACGTATTTTCATAAGGCATTCCTCTCCTCTATTCATAGTGTATAGGTGGCTGTTTACTGTTCCTTACCTCCTAGGCTTAGGGAAAAGGCCCTCACTCATATAGATTAAAGCCCCAGTACAAAGGTATCTATCAATATCAACAATTTGAGCCATTTAAATCTCCATCCCTTCTATAACAAAATTATTTAAGGGTATGAAAGCATATTATGTATCCTTAGTTATTGTTAGGAGTAACACAACATGAGACATACCCTCAGCCCATATTTTACTTTATTTATCCATAATATGTATTGAGAAAGAATGTAAATTCGAATCATTTCCGTACCCCAACTATTGATCGTCTTTTTCACCTATTATCATTAGATATTTAGAATTTCATTATAAAAAACAACCAATCCCTTAACGTACTGGAAGCGGTTGAAAAATGTATCTAACGTACAATTTACTTTTTTTGATATGGTGACCCCATCGCCATCAAGCTAAGGTTTTGAAGTACCCCCTAAATGAAAATTTTCTTTCTCTACAGTTAGTTACTCTGAAAAGTCAGCTCATTTTTTCGTTTTGGGGGCATTATAAAATTCTTAAGTTGATGGGCATGAGGCGATACCCTTTTTTGCAACGAAGAATGTAGCAATTGATAATGAATTAATTACCCAAGAATCTGTTAATCAATTAGAAAGAAAAGTTGAACAAAGAAGGAGTACAGTTACTAAGCAGACCGAATCTAAAGTGGTTGATCAGGAAAAACAGTTTGAGCCATTCGCGAATTTTGCACAATTCCAAAATGTTGCAAAGAAAAAAACAAGAGGTGGAATTGAAACGATAGATGGCATGCTTACACAATTCAATAAAGAAAAACTTGAGAACGAGAAGTGATTTTTTATTGGCCTATATCCTTTACGCAGATAGTCACAAGAGTTAATATGTATAACATATAAACTAAAGAATAGTTGTTATAAAATTCGTAACAAAAATTCATATGAAGGGTATTAAAAGTATGGAGAAAAAAATTTTATCTGAGACAGTAAATGACATGATATTATCTGGTAAGAAAGTTGATACAATTAAAAATAAAGATGAAATTAAAAGAGTATTTGCCAATGAAGGAATACCCTTTTTTGATAAAATGATTGATTTTCAAGTATCATTTGGTGGCATTTGGTATAAAATTGGTGAAAGATTTTATACAGGTTTCCGAATGGATATGTTTTTCTTCAATGAATTTGAAGAAAAATATGAACTTAAATTTTTTAAAAAAGAAAACGGAAAATACTATGTTCAATGTATGGATTATCATTATGCAGGAGATTTTGGACCTTGTATTGATGAGGATGGGAAAATATATCATTTCTGCATGGGACGTTTTTTCATTAGTGCTGAAAATATAGAAGAATTTTTAGACGATGATGCAATTAAATATTATATGGTTAATAAGCATAAAAATTGGCTAACACGTGGGGCTAAAATTAGTGAAATTGATGAGTTTAAAAAAACGGAAGCTTTAAATAAAATTAAGAGAGAATCATTTTCAGATAAATATTTTGAGTGGTGGTGCAATACCGAAGAAACAATTTTCGTAAGAATTGATTTAGTAAATAAATATAGTTATGCAGAAGTATATTGTAAAGACCAAAAGATATTAGAGCAATTGTATAAGTCGGACATACCAGTAAGTGTTTTTCCACCTAATAACTGAAAATAAATATTAATATTGAACCAAAGTAGTTTATTTTAGGGGTCCGGCCACATCGCCATCAACTTAACACAAATAAACTACCCCCAAACGATAAAATTGAGCAATTTATACAGAATTATCGTTTGGGGGTAGTCCTAAATTCTTAGCTTGATGGGCATGTGGCAGGACCCCTAATATCTATTAATAAAAGCAGTTTTTCTCGGATAGTTGAGGGCATCATCCTCAAAATAGATGGATATATATTCAAATAATAATATTATAATATAACATTAAAAAATATACGCCAAGCCTATGATTATGCATCCGTCTTGGCGCTTTCCTTTAAACAATACCTAAGTTCGGTTTCAGTCTTCGATCGCTTGGTAGACCGTGATCCAGAAGTCTTGGATAAGATGCGATGAGTCCGGAGTGGACATCCCAACCTGGGTGAACAGGATTCCAGTAAACTGTTTGTCTGGATCAGCGTAAGCTGCAGTGCCGGTTCCGCCATCCCAGCCGAACTGACCGATAGACGCGTAGTCTCCAAGATAGGTACGCACCGCCATCCCAAAGCCCCAGCCGCCTTGTATCCCTTGTCCAAACGACAAATGGACGTTGTTTTTGGCCAAATCGTCTCGGTATACTTGTTGTTCAGGAGTAAGACGGTTGGTGGTCATCAGCCGGACTGCAGGTCGGGACAGGATCCGTTTGGTTCCGTGCATCCCTTTGTTCAACAGCATCTGCAAATACGCGTGATAATCGTCGACGGTTGCGAGCAGCCCACCACCGCCTGCTTGGAATGCTGGAGGTTTGCTGTATCGTCCGCCTGCACCCTCATCCCACACGATGAACTCACCTGTCTGCGGATCAGGGTTGAAGGCAGGTGGAAGCCGGTCAATCTTGCGCTCAGGCACGTAGAAGCCAGTGTCCTTCATTCCCAGTGGATCGAAGATGCGTTCGCGCAGGAACGACTCGAATATCTGACCCGTGACCCTGGCAACAAGCACGCCGAGCACTTCAATACTGATATGATACTGCCACCGCTCTCCGGGCTGGTAGCTTAGCGGAAGTGCACCTAGGCGACACATAAACTCATCTGGATCGGGCATATCCTGCCCTGGCGTGTCGAATATCCCACTCTCGAAGAACGCGTTCATGATCGGAGAACCCATCAACGTGAGATCCACTCCGAGCCCGAATGTGGAGGTCAACAGGTCTCGTACAGTGATAGGACGCCGTGCTGGGACGGTCTCTTCCAGCGGACCATCGGGCCGTTTCAACACCTGCCGGTCGGCGAGTTCGGGCAGCCATTTGTCTACTGGGTCGTCCAAATGCAGTTTGCACTCGTCGAGCAGAACCATTACCGGTGAAACTGCGATCGGCTTGCTAGTGGACGCCAATCGAAAGATCGTGTCCCGACGCATTGGTGCGCCACCATCATGCCTCATTGTTCCAAGCGCTTCGACGTGCGTCTCGCCGTTTCGGCTGACTAAGGCGACGAGCCCAGGAATCTTTCCAGAATCGACATGCTGCGCCAGTACATTGCGCATTTTGCGCAACCCTGTTTCAGAAAAGCCTTTATTGTTTTGTCCCATTTTGTTCTCCTTTAGTTTAGATTGAGATTTCTAATACATATTGGCTAACAATTATTAGTTCTTCAAATAGAAAAATTCCCCTTTTTAATAATTTCGACAAAATGTATTTATGTATATGGGGTCACCATACATCACTATCAACCTAAGATAAATTTATATCCATAATTCACAGAAAACGTTATTCTTTTTGTAGAAATATACAGAAAGGATGGCGTTTTTTTATGAATCTTTCGATTCAGGATGAATTTCATTTGTTTGCTGAAGAACTACAGCGATATTTATCTCCCGATACCCTTCAACAACTTGCACAGGAAACAGGTTTTGTAAACGTAAAAGTAAATATGGGGCACGAAATTTGGCTGCTTTATGTATTTGGATTAGTCAACATGTAGCAAGCGATTCTCTCACTCGGTTATGTAGTCAACTTTATGCGAATACAACTACACTCATGAGTCCAGAAGGACTTAATCAACGCTTTAACCGATGCGCTGTTTTATTCCTACAGTGTGTATTTTCTCGTTTAGTTAAAAGCCAACTAAACGGTTCATCTCAAATTCCAAACCAATACACTTCCTATTTTCAACGTATACGTATTTTAGATGCTACTATTTTTCAAGTACCCAATCATTTAGCTCCTATTTATCCTGGTTCAGGAGGATGTGCACAAACAGCCGGTATTAAGATTCAACTAGAG
>NZ_CM000745.1:5224752-5225067 GCF_000161455.1 Bacillus pseudomycoides DSM 12442 | reverse complement strand
CTTTTCTCTCCTTTCGCTTTTAAAAAGAAGAAGAGCACTGTTTCACAGTACTCTCCTCAACCTATATCTATCTAGAATGTTCCATTTCCGCTTCTTTTGGCTGCTCTTTCTTTTTTACGTTTTTAAACTGATGAAAAAGTTGTGCGAATTTATTTTGACTTTTTGGTTCTTTCTCCTGGCTCGATTCTTTTTTACTGTTTTTATCATATTCTTGTTTTTCTTGATCTAAGGCTTTTTCAATGCTGGACAACTTTTCCCGCTGGGAATCTGTTAGATTCATTCCTTTTAACTCCTGAAGAGCTTCCTTTTTCAACC
>NZ_CM000745.1:5223918-5224652 GCF_000161455.1 Bacillus pseudomycoides DSM 12442 | reverse complement strand
CCTCCAAATAACTCATTCTATAAGACTCCTTTCTAACTTGCATTCTTTCTCCTAATATATGATATAAATCTTATAAATATGCTAGAAGGATAATTCATTATATGAACGAAAATAACATTTTAATAAGGTACGTTTTCTATTCCTAAATTACTAAAAAATTATTAATATAAGATTATTTTTTAGTAATTAATAGGTATGATATAGGGATATTTTGAATGTACATTTAGGTTGTTCTTTTCAACATATTTATCATTTTAAATACGCCCTTTATTAGAATACTGCTCATACTTTTTTTGAGATCCTTTAGTAATACGTGCGTTAAGTAAAATTGCTAACAACAAAAACACTCCATATTTTCCCCCTGTAGCTCCTATGATAATCACACTACTACAAACAAGTACAATTAATAGGAGAAACGAAACTAAATAAATACGGTTATAGTTCTTTGACATCTTCTCGTATTTTATGCGTTCTTTCCTTGCATCCATCTAAATTCCTCCTTTAAATTATCTAATTCACTATAAAATAAATATCGCTCTTAAAAAGAAAACACTCTATCGTTTCAAATAATTAGTTTGTTTTTTTATCAACTAATTTATATAAGATAAAAAGAAATACTACCAATATTAAGCTTTCCACCATGATAATCCCGACCCTCTCCTTCCTTTTAACCCCATCACATCCGATGAAATTTATGTATATCCTATTATTATCAGCAACAAACAAAAAGGATC
>NZ_CM000745.1:5167238-5223818 GCF_000161455.1 Bacillus pseudomycoides DSM 12442 | reverse complement strand
TTTTTTTGGGGGAGGAATCATGTTTCTACTCTGTTGAAGCTTTTTTATTATTAGATAGTTTAATTTCGCTTAGAAAACTTTGCAACAGAACCCATACGAGTATCGAATCCAGGTTTTTTTAACTATGATTTTTAACCCCTGTCTACCTGACAGGGGTTGATACAATATGAAACAGATTTTTTAATTACTTGAATACCCCATTATTTGCACATCGTTGTAATATGTGTACAAGAATCTCTTCTGTCACTTCTCCATGCGGATGAGAATTCCCGTCGATAATTCCTTTTTCTAATCCCCATTTCCATGCATCTCGTGCCCAATCTGATGGTTCTCCATTTCGGTAACTAGTATCAGCAGCAACTGATACTGTGCTTCCATTACCTGAGAATACTTTGTTGTTGTACACACGTTGTAACATGTGTACAAGAATTTCCTCTTTCACTTCTCCATGCGGATGAGAATTTCCGTCGATAATTCCTTTTTCTAATCCCCATTTCCATGCATCTCGTGCCCAGTCTGATGGTTCTCCATTTCGATAACTAGTATCAGCAGCAACTGATACTGTGCTTCCATTACCTGAGAATACCTTGTTGTTGTATACACGTTGTAACATGTGAATAAGAATTTCCTCTTTTACTATTCCATGTGGATGTGAATTGCCATCCACAATTCCTTTGTGTAGGCCCCAATTCCATGCATCTTTCGCCCAGCCTGATGGTTCTTTATTTTCTTCCACGCCACCATTATCCACAACACCCGCTACTCTACCATATCCCAAAAAGTGCTGTTTGTTATAAGAACTATTTTTATTAGAAATCGTTACCCCTGTCTTTTCATCAGCAGCGTGAACAAACTCCGTATCATTAATCATAATTCCAACGTGTGATGGACCAGGTTTGTATGTATTTTGAAGGAAAATTAAGTCCCCCGGTCTTGGATTGGAAACTTTTTGGATTACATTTGAATCCCAATAACCCGCTACACTTGTACGAGAAATATTAACTCCATTGTTTTTCAAAACATAGTAAATGAAGCCACTACAATCAAATGCATTTGGACCAGATGCACCAAACACATAAGGTTTACCTACCTGTTTCTTGGCAAAATCTATTATTTGGCTTGTGCTAGTTGATGCACTAACCGCAAATGATTTTACATGTTTTTCACTTGAATTATTATTCTGTTCTGCAAATGTACTTTGTGCAAGAAGGCTAGTTCCCATTAGCGCTGCACAAATACCTGAAACAACTACTTTTTTCACATGCCTCACCCTTTTTCTAAGTTTTCTTTAAATTAAAAACATTGATTCTTGTACGCACGTTGCAACACGTCAACAAGACTTTCCTCTGTCACTGTTCCATATGGATGCGAATTACCGTCCACAATTCCTTTCTGTAAGCCCCCAATCACACGCCTTTTTCGAGTAATACTATCAGTACGTCCAAGTTTAAGAGATTACTTGCAATTATTTTGAAGTTTTCGCACTATAATCATTGTGACTATATTAATTTTACATTACATAGAAAGTTAGAAATTATTCTTATACTACTAAGTTGTGAAAAATAAGTGAAAAAATTGAGTTTCATGATCTTGGTATTATTAAAGAACGCGATTCAAAAATATATTCCAATCTGAATTATGTAGAGGAGCATATTCCCAAAGTCAATTAAGCAAAAATAGAAAAATATCAATATAATGGGGTAGTGCCCCGTTGCCATCAACATAAGAATTCAGGTTCTGGTACAAAAACTATAAGACTTATGTAACTAACTTCTGGAACTTAGACATACTGATACTAGTAATCTAAAAAAAAATGACGTGATCAGTATGAAAAAGCAAAACGTATTCAAGTGGAAATATTATCAGTCTGAACTGATCTTATTAACAGTAAAATGGTATCTGCAGTACAATTTGAGCCTGCGTAACCTGGTGAAAATGATGGAGGAAAGAGGCTTATCCATTGCTCACACAAGCATTATGCGCTGGGTTCATCAATATGGACCTCAATTAGAAGAGAAAGTACGACATCACCTTACATCAACAAATGAATCGTGGAGGGTCGATGAAACTTATATTAAAAGTAAAAGGGCAATGGACGTATTTATATCGTGCCGCTGATTCAGAAGGGAATACCATTGATTTTTATCTAAGTAAATCAAGAGATAAACAAGCAGCCAAGTGCTCTTTCTTACGTTTCTAAACCTCGCGTGATAACAGTAGATAAGAACCCCGCTTACCCTGTAGCAATTCGAACGTTGAAAGAAGAAAAGCATATGCCTGAAGGCATATAGCTAAGGCAAGTTAGATATCTCAATTGAACTACTCACCACTTCACGACTTTTGGCAAAGCGGACAAGGCCAAGTTTCGGTAATTTCATTTTGCTGCCTACAATTGCAATATTGCCATTTGTTTGCTTGGTCGTGTATGACTGAACTTTATTCTTTTTAGACTTGAATCGTGGAATATCATTCTGTTTCTTGAAAAAACGTGAAAAAGCATCTGCGAGGTTTTTTAATTGAGTTAGCTCGGCAGAGCAAGAAAATGGTTAAATACAAAGCGACTGCACCCAATCGTTTTTGCAATTAATATTTCTTGTTTCTTACTCGGATAGATACGAAATTTATATGCCTTATTTATTAACATGAGTTACACCTCACTTTTTGGTATGATACCTAAAGCATACTAAAAAACGTAGGCTTACGCCTACCGCCATTCATCTCCCACCTAAAATTGGTGTTTCACACCTTCACATTTTTGAGGAAGAAGACTTCTGTCGGAACATGATAAAATCATCGTTTTATTAAGGAACGTGTTCGTTCTATGTTAGGGTTCAAGTCTTTTGGCACAGCTATATCCATTTTTGCAGGAGTGAAAGCTATGCATATGATTAAAAAAGAACAGATTGATTTACGGAATCAGTCTGTTCAAAACCAGAAAGAATTCATCCATCGATGGTTTGGGCTTACAGCATAAAATAGAATGCCGCTAGAAATATATGAGTTATATTCCCTTTTATTTTATCTTTGCACCACAACCCAAAATAAATTGTAAATGTTAAAAAAACAAAAGTTTACTTTCGGTTAATTGTAGAAAAAGAAATAAATTGCACTTTTGGATAAATTAATATTTGAATAATAGAATAATTAGTGTATTCTTATTATAAGAGTTATACTACTAAATTGTGAACTTAAGAGGATAAAATGGAATTTTACGATCTTGGTACTATTATTAAAGAACTCAGAATTTAAAAAAACATATCTCAATCTGAATTATGTAGAGGAATATGTTCCCAAAGTCAAATTAGTAAAATAGAAAAAGGAACTATTTATCCATCAAGCATATTGTTAATTCAAATAGCTGAAAAACTTGGTATTGATCCAAATTATATATTTGCACTAACAAAAAATAAAAAATTAAAATATGTAGAAAATGTAAAGTATGTAATGAGAGATTGCGTAAAACAAAAAAAATATAAAGAACTTTACGAAATAGTAAAAATAGAAAAAAACAAAACAAATTTCTTGCAAAAAGACGATAAACAATTTCTACTATGGCATGAAGCACTCGCTATATTTTATGTAAATGGATCAACAAAAAATGCTCTAGATATTTTAAATAAGGCATTAAAGCTAACTTCAATCAATAGTAAATTTTTATCGGAAAAAGAAATAAATATCGTGCATTCAATCGCTGTAATACACGCAGAAAATAAGGAATATGAAAAAAGCATTAATATATTAAAAAAAATTTTAAATAATTTTAATAAGATAGATTTCCCTAAAAACAAAGAAATTCAATTAAAAATTATTTATAATTTAACAAAGTGTTTACATAACATATGTGAACATGAAGAAGCAATAAAATATAGTGATATGGGAATTAAGTTAGCTATTAATATAAATAGTTTATACTTACTAGGTGAATTATACTTTGAAAAAGGTTCAAATTTACTAAAGCTTGAACACCCTCAAAAAGATGGTCTTAATGACATAAAAAAAGCATTATTTATATTTGAACTAACAGAAAGAAAACAATATATAAAAATAATTAAGGATAAATATTTTAAAAAACAAAATTGAACTACTCACCACTTAACGTCTTTACAGACGGTTCTGGTGCAAAAATAAAACAAAAAAGAATATAGCACATATGTTCCTAACGGAATCATATCTTATGCTGCAAGTCCAAACAATTGATGGATGAATTCTTTCTGGTTTTGAACAGACTGATTCTGTAAATCAATCTGTTCTTTTTTCATCATATGCATGGCTTCTACTCCAGAAAGAATGGATGTAGCTGTGTCAAAACATTTGAACCCTAGCATAGAACGGATTCGCTTCTTTATAAAGCCATGATCTTGTTCTACTACGTTATTCAAGTACTTTTGTTGTCTAAGTTGCATACCATCAGGTATGCTCTTTTCGGTTCTGTTGCAAAGTTGATTAAAGAATATATGAATTCCGCCAAAAGCGCTTCCTTTTATGGGATTGTTAATAAATTTCGTAATTCATCGTACGTCGAAAAACCGAAATCTGAACTCAGATTTCGGTTCCGTTTATATAAAGCGTGAACAGTTTCAATTCCTTTTAAGGTTCATGAAGCATGACGAAGACTTTGAAATCCTGCGGATTTGGCAAAGCGCCGCTTTATATGTCTATGATCTTGTTCTATAAGATTATTCAAATGTTTGATGGTACAATAAGTTGTACATTTATAAAAGCCTTGTTCTTTTAATTTGTTAAACGCACAAAGTAGCGCTGGGGCTTTATCTGTTGTGAGAACCGTTGGTTCTCCAAAAACCTTCACCAATCTTTTCATAAAGGAATAGGCCGCCTGATGATTCCGTGTTTTTCGAAGTTGAATATCCAATGTGTATCCCTTTTTATCGATCGCACGATATAAATAACACCATTTTCCTTTTACTTTTATATAAGTCTCATCTAATTTCCATGATGATTGTCCCTTTTTGTTTTTCTTCTTCCAGATTTGATAGATCAAATTTCCATACTCATGAACCCAACGCATAATAGTTGTTGGATGAACCGATATTCCACGCTCTCTCAAAAGTTCAGATACATCGCGATAACTTAAAGAAAAACGACAGTAGTAACCCACGGCTACTAAAATAATATCTTTCTTGAACTGTTTCCCTTTAAAATATCTCATTTTTGATTCTCCTGGCTTCTTTTTTTCTAGAGTGTATCCTCATTTAGAAAACTTTTCAACAGAACCGATCAAATTGACTATATTCCTGATTTTGTGTTAAAACAACTCTTCAAGCATAGAAACGATTTACATAAAGAAGTCATTCCAGTTATATGGATAGCTTTTAAAACAGGTCTACGAATTTCGGATGTATTAGGCTTAACCTTTGATTGTTTAGAGCGACTAAACAGTAAATACTCTATAGTTACAGATATTGAGAAGACCTATGTACAAGGACATCGAATACCAATTGACGATGAGCTAGCAAACATTCTCGCAGTTCTCATTAAGGAGTCCACGGAAAACAGTAACAAAGACAATAATCCAGAGGAATTCATTTTTGTACGTTATCGTGGATCTAGGAAGGGGAAACCTTATACCCAATGTTGGGTTCGACTTGAATTAAATAAATTAGCTTACAAGAAAAACATTGTAGATGAGAACGGGAACTTATTTCATTTTACGAATCATCAATTTCGCCATACCTGCGCAGTAAAAATGTTGAACGGCGGTGCAGACATTCTAACAGTGCAAGAGTTATTAACCCATGCTTGCCCTGAAATGACCTTACGGTATGCCAAATTGTTAGATAATACAAAGCGTAAGGCATTTGAATCTGTCATAAACCAGGGTGTATTCGGTTTCGACTTGAACAGTGAAGTACAAGAAATTAAAGCAGGTGAAGACATCCCACAAGACATCCTTCAAGCTCTCTGGCAGGATCATAAATTGAATGCAATGGACAACCCATACGGGACGTGTCATGCAAGGTTGAAAGGGAATTGCCCTCTTATGGAAGCCCCACCTTGCCTCACGTGCAATGGAGGAAGCCCGTGCAAAGATTTGGCAATTGGATTTTCAGAATTGGGTGTAGAGAAATACGAAATGCACGTAAAAACAACGTCTAGAGCCGCAGAAGTCGCAAAACAGCATGGCCGTGATGGCGTGGCAGAAAAGCCCGAACGGAACTTACAGCGATACCAAGGTATATTGGACAATATCCGTGAGGGACATGTCATCTTCGGTAGACAAGATCGCATGAAGAGAAAGCAAGGTGTAAAAAATGGCTGATTATGACCGCAGAGAACAGTTAAAAAAGATTCATGCCTCACGGAAGTCTGCCACCTATCAAAAGGTCGATGAACCCATTCAACGGCTCGTACGAGCTAACGTGAACATCAATTTCAACAGCGTGGCAAGTGAGGCTGGCATAGCGAAAGCTACGCTATATAACAACCTTGAGTTGCGTGATAGGATTGAATCCTTGCGACAACAACAAGCGAAAGCACCTACATCGAAGCAAATCAAACGAGAGATGGATGACAATAACAAAGATGCCCTGATTGCTTCTTTACAGCGCTGCATTAAGAAGCTAGATGGTGAAAACAAAGAACTAAGAGAACAACTGAAAGTAGCTTACGCAGATATTTATAAAAATTTATAGTCAATAGGAGAACGTTGTTCTCCTTCTTCAACTATCAGGCCATTTAATTGAATAAGAATCTCGAGCAAAAATATTTTTGATAACATTGGTATGAAGTTTGTGAAGCATTACATTTAAACAAGTTATCACTAATGTTATAATTTATCTATGTCAATACATTTAAAACTACTCATTAATAGGATTATACGAATTAAGGATTGTTAAGAAATATATATTTAATGGAGTGAGTTACAATGAATAATGAATTATTGAATAATTTGATTTCATCTGTAAATAGTAAGAATCTTCATGTTCTGAATGTAATTGTTAGGCAAAATGGAAATATAATTGCAAAACATGATTTTGAAGAAGAAAGGCCTGCTCTTTTATATTCAGTAAGCAAAACATTTACATCAATAGCAGTCGGTATTGCCATTAGGGAGAGTTACTTTAATATTAATGACCATGTTATAGATTTTTTCTCAGATATTCAACATGACACAAATCATGAATACCTAAAAGAGATGACTATCCATGATTTGCTTTGCATGGGAACTGGACATGCAGAATGCCCAGTTATGAAGGCTGATTGGAGTAGTGGTCAGGAATGGGATATTTCACAATTATTCTTTGATGAACCGATTGTATTTAAACCAGGTACTCATTTTACATATAACAATGCCGCAACCTATATGCTTTCAAAAATCATAAGTATTACTACAGGAAGTAACTTGGATGAATACTTAGATAGAAGAATATTTAAACATTTAGACATACCAAAACCTAAATGGGAGACATGTCCAAAAGGAATTACACAGGGATTCTCGGGTTTATATTTAACAGCAGAACAATTATCCAGATTCGGGCAATTAATTCTCGATAAAGGTGTCTGGAAAGGTAAGCAACTGATTCCTTCAAGTTACATTGAACAAGCAACATCTGTCCAAATAAAGACCAACGATTTTAATCCTTATTTTGCTACGGCAGACCATCATCAAGGATACGGCTATCAAATATGGATGAACTCTTGCTCTAATTCATATCGTATGGATGGTTTATATGGTCAATATGTTGTAATGCTGCCAGATAAAAATGCAGTTATAACATATATTTCAAATGAACCACAAAATATGACAGGTGTTCTTGAACTTACATGGGAGACATTAATCGATAAACTATAATCTTATCGAGGATTATGTGTTGTTATGTTAATACGCATTCTTCTTATTATATGTTTCTATTAGCTTGTTCAAGTAAACAAGCTAATAGAAACATATTATTATGCCATTAAAGGGCGCGTTTGTTTAACAAGAAATAAAAGGGTGGTACATATTATATATGTCTAATATGTACCACCCTTTATTTTTTATGACTTTTTACAGTTTAGGCCTTGATAACAAAAGGGAAGTTAAATTGTTTATAAAAATGATGAATCGAAATATATAAAGAAGGGATTTCGGCTTACTTTATTGAACTAACAGGGTAGTAGAGTTAATCTGTGAATAAATGTTGAAATAACTTATAAAAAAGCTAGCTTTAAATAGGGAAGGAAGGTTAGATGAAAAAAAACTTGAATAAATTATAATTATTAGAGTAGGTTTATATCATCCACGAGCCCCTCCATTTTGAATCTTTCATGTAAAGCCAACTATATACCGGAGGGGAATTCAATGAGAAATGAACAAGAAATGATGGATCTTATAATAAAAATCGCTAAAGAAGATGGACGTATTCGAGCAGTCTATATGAATGGTTCAAGGACAAACCCTAATGTACCAAAAGATATTTTTCAGGACTATGATGTTGTTTATGTTGTAACAGAAACAGTATCTTTTATAAAAGATACAACATGGATTAAAGCTTTTGGAGATTTAATCATGATGCAAGAACCTGACAAAAGTGATTTTGGTAGGGAAATTGATGTCGATTTCACTAGATCTTATGGTTTTTTAATGCTCTTTACAGATGGAAATCGCATAGACCTTCGTATCCAAACAAAAGAAGCCGTGTTTGAAGAATATAAAAATGATAAGCTCACTCTTCCCTTAATGGATAAAGATAATCTTTTGCCAGTAATCCCTTATCCTACCGATATAGATTACTATGTCAAAAAGCCATCCAAAGGTGAATACGATAGCTATACAAATGAATTTTGGTGGTGTTTACAAAACGTTGCAAAAGGAATTTGGCGTGATGAACTCCCATATGCAAAACTAATGTTTGAATATACGACGAGAAATTCTTTGGATAAAATGGTTACTTGGTGGATTGGGATACAAGAAGCTTTTCAAGTTTCACCAGGAAAGTTAGGGAAATATTTTAAGGAGTATCTTCCAGAATCATATTGGGGAATGTACAAAGAAACCTATTCTAATTCTGATTATAAAAATATATGGGAATCAATATTTGTTACTTGTGAATTATTTAGAATCTTATCTAAAGATGTCGCTGAACATTTTAATTTCACATATCCAATTGATGATGACAGAAACATGACTAAATATCTTAAACATGTTAGAAATTTGCCTTCTGATGCAAAGGAAATATTTCAAGAAAATGGATGCACCCTGCAAAGCTAGTAGAGTGCTTATTCAATTAACGGGTGCTTTCGTGCAACAAGGATTTCAAAAATGATCAAACTTTTTTAAAAATAAGTTAATCTATCACAATAATTTAGAGCATGTTTTGATCAATCCTTTTTTCAAAACATGCTCTTTAGACTTGTCTTTATATCAAGGTTATTAGTAATAATTTAATCAAACTTTATTTTAAAGCTACTTTTCTTCTTGGGTGGTGCTGTTGGATCTTCTGTCGGAGGGTGGGCCGCGTCAGGTGGATGGAGTGCAACATTATGGATGGGAATCGCTTTTCCGATCATAGCACTGCTTTATTTTGCCACAGAGAAATAGTTCTATAATCAAATTTAAACAGCCCGGATTCGTTTGAATGCTTATTCATTGGTATGTCCGAGTTTTATAGATTAATTGCGGTTATTTTGAAGTTTTTACATCAGAACCAGATTTTTTGTCTCTATCGCTAAAAGAGGACAAAACTCACCATATAAAATGTGTCCGAATTCCATTTAGACTATGACAAAAGAGAGCTTGCGTTAGAAAACAAGCCTTCTTTAAAAAAATAACGCAATTGAGATGCTTATATTTTAACAATTATTTTCTTACGATTCCATATGTCTCATGTTGAGAAATAAATTATAAGTGGTTTGATAGAACTAAAATGAATTATTGACGTAATATTTTGACGATAATATAATGAATCTCGAATTCAAGATAATTTGCAAAGGATTGGTAATTATGAGCGTGATTAACGATGAGAGCTTATCTTTAAAGTTATTTGTTATATTATCAAGGGCAGTACAGTCAATCACTAAGCGTATTGAAGAAGATATTAAAAGTTATGGACTTAATTCAACTGAATTTGCAGTGCTTGAGCTACTATACAGTAAAGGCGATCAGCCTATACAAAAAATTGGAGACAAAATATTACTTGCAAGTAGTAGTATCACGTATGTAGTGGATAAGTTGGAAAAGAAGAGGTTCTTAATACGAAAACCATGTCCTAAAGACCGCCGTGTTACGTATGCGTCAATTACTTCAGAAGGTATTGAATTGATGGATACTATTTTCCCTCAGCATAGAGAGGCGATTCGACAAATATTTGGTGGTTTGGATTATATTGAGAAAAAATTGGTAATCGAACAGTTGAAGAAATTAGGATATTATGCACAAGAACTATAATTTTTAGAAATATATCTCGAATTAGTAATATCCTAATTAAATATAAATTAAATAAATAGGAGGAAAAAATCAATAAATGGCAGTACATTTATTGGAATCCAAAATGAAGAAATAATGAAATTACAATTAGTATAAACAGGAAAGATAGTTGTTATGCTAACGCATACAAAGTGTTCTTTTAAATGTGAATCTTTCATAAAGCGGAGAGTGGGTATCAAGAATGGAATTACGTCATTTAGAGTATTTTATTCAAGTTTGTAATAATGGTAGTTTTACTAAAGCTGCGGAAGTTCTAGGTATTTCACAGCCGACTTTAAGTCAACAAATACGTGTGTTAGAAGGTGAACTTGATACACCTTTATTTCATCGAGTTGGAAGAGGTATCAAAATTACAGAAGCAGGTAAATTGCTATTTGATAAAGGAAAATTTATCATGCAACAATTTGATGAGGTTTATAACGAAATTTTTGAATTAAAGGGTGTGAAAAGAGGTGTGATTACTATAGGAGGTTTATTAGAAGATCTCACTTATTTAACGCCTTATATTATGAAGTTTCAACAACATTATCCCAACATTGTAGTAAAAATTATAGAATCAGAGGTTGCTGTAAATCAAATCGTTGACAAAAATATTGATATAGGGATCACACGTAGTGCTCAAATTCCAGACACATTAACAAGCACCCTTTTGTATAGCGAAGAGCTCGTCCTTGTAATTCCAAAAAATCATCCTTTGAATGAAAAATCATTTGTTTCTTTTCGAGAATTAGCAGGGCTGAGTAGAGTAATGGTTTCATGTAGTTGTCGTGAATCGATTAAGATATATTGTGAAATTTTAGGGTTATCTTTATCTGAAGCAAATATAGAAACAAAATCTTCTATTTCTCTATTGAGCCTTGTATACAATGGATATGGGGTTGCCATAATACCTCTTTCACTGGTTGACTTTGTTAATAATGATACCTTAAGCATAGTTCGTATTACTGATCCAACACCAAGTCAAGATATTAATCTTATTCACTTTGATGATAAATTTTTAAGTTTTGCAGCACGTATCTTTATGCAGAAGTTAAATGATCCTGAAAAAGTATCAGTATAATAGAAACAATAATGATTCTAGTGTGAAAATTGAAAGTAATCTTTAAGTCTTGGGATGAGACCTATATTAAAGTCAATGGGCAGTGGATTTATATGTGTGGTGTAGTCGATTCAAAAGGGAATACTATTGACTTTTATTTAAGGGAAAAAGGACAGACTTTGCAAGGAGAGAAGTCTGTCAAAAAACAAGTCAAGATAATCAATCAACTCTTCGGTCTTACCGCATAGTAATAGATTCCGTTAGGGATATACTGCTATTGCGAATCTACATATTATTTGCACCAGAGCCCATATTACCATTATGATCTTAATACCATTACTATTTAGGTCCGTCTTCGGCGCCATACCCTTATTGTAGAAAGAAAACCACCGGCATTATATCGGTGGTTCTGACTTAGAAAGCAAAGCAAGTACAACCAATACCCCATTTAGTTCCATCTTTTCCTATTACGGTATGAGTGTGTTGATGGAGAGGGTTACTGCAACGATGTAACTTGTGACCATTGGCATCGTGAGAAAGTATATTATGGGCTAGGTTAGCACCACCATAGCCATAAACTCCAGTCGGTGCCCAATCAGGTGATGCTGGCGGCAATTCAGGTGATAAATTTTTAAATTCATCATTTCCATAAACAACCTGCCCACCCATAATAGTGAGTAATGATTCAAGGTCTTTGATTTCTTCTTCTGGCACAGTAAAGTAGTCAGCAGACAATACAGCAATATCAGCAAACTGACCTACTGCAAGGGTTCCCTTTTTACCTTCATCACCAGAGAACCACGCACTTCCTTTGGAATATAGTTCCAGGGCTACTTTTCTGTCAAGTTTATTTTTTTCATCGTATATCGAAAGACCACCAATGGTTTTTCCGGCAACCATCCAGTAAAGAGCAACCCAAGGGTTATAGCTAGAAACCCTGGTTGCATCACTACCGGCGCCAACAGGTATACCAAGGTCTAGCATACGATAAATCGGAGGAGTACGCTTTGCAGCTTCTTTTCCGTATAAATCAACAAAGTATTCACCTTGGAAAGCCATGCGGTCTTGGATGGCAATACCACCATTTAAAGCCTTAACACGTTCCATACTACGATCCGAGATTGTTTCTGCATGGTCAAACCACCAGCGTAGACCATTAAAAGGAATTTCTTTGTTGACTTCCTCAAACACATTTAAGAAACGTGTTATTGACTCGTCATAAGTTGCATGTAAGCGGAATGGCCAACGGTTTTCCACCAATAGAGAAATTACTTTCTTTAAGTCAGCTTCCATCACCGTAGCTAGTTCGGGCTGCGGCATCTGAAATTTTTCAAAATCGGCTGCCGAGAATACTAACATTTCTCCGGCACCATTCATTTTATACTTATCATTTCCTTGACCTGGAGAAACAATCTTTGCCCATGAAGCAAAGTCTTCATATTCATGATTTGGATTTTGCGTAAATAGATTATATGCAATACGCAAAGTTAATTGATCTTTCTCAGCTAAATGTTCAACAACTTTGTAATCATCAGGATAATTTTGGAATCCGCCACCTGCATCAATGGCACTTGTGATACCTAATCTATTTAATTCGCGCATAAAATGACGAGTTGAGTTAATCTGATCGTCAAAACTAAGTACTGGAGCTCTCCCCAAACTTGAATAAAGAATAGAAGCGTTAGGATTGGCAATTAAAAGACCTGTTGGATTACCTCGTTTATCCCGCTCAATTAAACTGCCCGGAGGGTCTGGGGTATCTTTTGTGTATCCCAGTGCACGCAGCCCAGCACGATTTACAAGTGCTCTATCGTAAAGATGTAGCACAAAGACAGGAGTGTCTTCAGAAACGGCATTAATCTCTTCCAAAGTTGGCATCCGTCTCTCTTTAAATTGAAATTCAGACCAACCTCCAACTACTCTTACCCACTGAGGAGCAGGTGTACGCCTTGCCTGCTCTTTAAGCATTTCCAGAGCAATAACAAGTGATGGCACACCTTCCCAGCGTAATTCCATATTATAATGAAGACCGCCACGAATAACGTGTATATGAGAGTCATTCAGGCCTGGAATAGCTCTCTTTCTTTTAAGGTCTATTTTTTTTGTTTTTTCTGTGGCACTATCAAGAAGCTCATCTCCACCTACTGCAGTGACTAAACCATCAGTTATGGCGATAGCAGATACCTCAGGTTGAGAGGGATCAAGGGTAGTGATTTTTCCGTTATATAAGATCATATCCGGTAAATTCATGTTCACACCTCGTCTACTTCCTATTATTTTGTAACCATGGATGAAATATTTTACCGTAAATCGGCATGACTACCCATGATAGCAAGGACACTACACATACAGAAACAAAAAAAGCTGACATAATAGGGTTCATATTTTTTATAATAGGTCCTATCACTTTAGGAACCAACATGCTAAGAGGCCATACACCAAGAACGGTAACAATAGACATTTTCCATTTTGACGGTGGAACTGGCGTTTTCGGAGTAACAAACCAATAAGCCAAACTGCTTTCCGTTTTGTAAGTTGGATTAGTAGCTTGAAATTGTTCTGCCTGTTTTAACAAATCTCGACGAATATCTGATTCTTGCCAAGCACGTAGATGCTCATACGTATCGAAGCGGAAAATAACAGTATACTCTCTGGATTCGTTATTGGGGACTATTAGATTTACGCCTAAATGCCCTGGGAATTTAGTAGCGGCAGCTTCGATTTCATGTCTCCATGTTTCAAACTGTTTTTCTCTACCTTCTTGAATTTTCCATGTAACAATCGTTGTTACTGGACCGCTAGCATCCATCGTGTTCCCAATATGAGTCTCTCCGACAGTCACTCTTTCTTTGTTCATAATTTTCTGCTTGGAAGCGCGCCATGTACCATAGTATATGCATATTCTACGCCTTGACCATAAGCGCCAGTGTGTTCTTTTACAATTTCCATAACAGCATCATAAGTGTCTTTGCGTGCCCAGTCACGTTGGTATTCAAGTAAAACTTGGATTGCTGTCACTGGAATTGCACCAGCTTGTTCTACACGACGCATAGCAGCGTTATGTGCTGTCAAACTAGTACCACCTGAAGCGTCATCAACTGCATAAACCTCATAGCCAGCTTTAATTGCTTCAAGTACAGGGAATGCAAGGCAAACCTCAGTCCAAAGTGCTGCAAATATTAATTTCTTTCTACCTGTTGCTTTAACTGCCTCAACAAATTTTGGATCTTCCCAAGAGTTCATTGAACTACGTTCTATAATTTCATGGTTTGGGAATATGTCAAGAATTTGTGGCCAAAAATAACCAGAAAAGCTGCGTGTTTCAACTGTAGTAAGAATAGTAGGTACGTTAAAAGTTTTTGCTGATTTAGCAAGCAGCATAACGTTATTAATCAATGTTTGTCTGTCAATACTTGCAACTCCAAAAGTCATTTGAGGCTGAAAATCAATCAAAATTAAGGCACTGTTCTCGGGATTTAACAATTCTAAATTACTCATAATAAAACGCTCCTTTTTAAATCGTTCCTATTTTTTAGAAAGTAATTTATTTTCTGTTAATTAAAACTGTAATCGTAAAAATAAAAGTTCTGCTATACTTTTTAATTTAAAAGAGAGCGCTGATTTAATCAGCGCTAAATTTATACTATCCACTTTTTAAAAAGTGATTTAAAGCTATTTCTTTGGAATACATTTATGCATTTTGTTTACTAAGATCTCGCTGAGCTCCCATATAGCTTCCAATTATATTTTGATAGCCTGGAAGATTACTAGCAAGCAAATTGCCAAAACCTTCGACATCGTTGCGCCAATCGCGTTGTAATTCGCAAGCTACGCTAAACCAGTTCATAAGTTGTACGCCACTATGTGCCATACGCGTATTGGCAGCATCTGCAACTTGTTTACTGAAAGTTCCTGAAGCATCAGTAACAGCAAATACTTCATATCCAGCTTTTATAGCGGAAAGTGCCGGGAAAGCAACGCAAACGTCCGTAACTACGCCCGCGATGATAATTTGTTTTTTTCCAGTTTCTTCGATTGCTTTTACAAAATCATCATTATCCCATGCGTTAATTTGTCCTGGTCGAGCTATTTTTGGTGCGTGAGGAAAGAGGTCAACCAATTCTTGCATTAAAGGTCCGTTAGGTCCATGTTCAAAGCTTGTTGTTAAAATAACTGGTAAATCAAAAAACTTAGCAGTGTGAGCAAGAGCTAAAACATTGTTCTTGAATTCATCAACACCATAGTCACGTACTAGTCCGGACATAAGACCAGTTTGATGATCTACTAAAAGAACGACAGCATCATCTTTGTTAATACGAGAATAGAGATCAGCCATTATGTATTCCTCCTAAAAATTAAGTAATCGAAGAAAGTTTAAACAGTGGAATATTATCATAAACTTCTTCGTTTGTTACGATTAGTTTATAACTAAACTGACCGTTAATATTAGTTATAGCACCATTCACAGAACATGAAGCGCTATACAAATTTATAGTATTTGAAAACCAATTCGCTAATCAATTCTAAATTATCTATAATTTGTATAGATGGTAACTATAGTTATTTCTACCATAAAATTGATTGGTTTTACCTATACATTCTATAGATAGAACAATATTGATAGTTACCTATTTTTGCTATTAGAATTGAATATGAGGAATGTTCAGCAATTATTTCATGATGAAAAAGGTATTAGATGGGGAATTGCTACAAAAACAGAAAATGAATTCATCGGAACAATAGAGTTTCATGCTTAGAATTCACAACATAAACGTGCATAAATAGGTTACGAGATTCATCCGGATTATTGAAGAAAAGGATATATATTAGAATATTTTTTGGAGGTAGAAGAATGACAAAAATTACTGTAGGAACCGAAAATCAAGCACCAATTGAGATATATTATGAGGATCATGGTATAGGAAAACCAGTTGTACTAATTCATGGTTGGCCGTTAAGTGGTCGATCTTGGGAATACCAAGTTCCCGCTCTTGTTGAGGCTGGATACAGAGTTATAACATATGATCGTCGAGGCTTTGGAAAGTCATCTCAGCCGTGGGAAGGATATGAATATGATACCTTTACTTCTGATTTACATCAACTAATAGAACATTTAGATCTTCAAAATGTCACACTTGTTGGTTTTTCTATGGGTGGAGGCGAGGTAGCTCGGTACATTAGTACATATGGAACAGATCGTATTGAAAAGGCTGTTTTTGCTGGAGCAGTTCCTCCATATTTATACAAATCAAAGGATCATCCTGAAGGGGCATTAGATGATGCAGCAATTGAAGAATTCAAAAGTGGCGTGATAAATGACCGCCTTGCATTTCTTGACGAATTTACTAAGGGATTTTTCGCAGCTGGTAATCGAACAGATTTAGTTAGTGAGCCATTCCGTTTATATAATTGGAATATTGCAGCTAGTGCATCCCCTAAAGGAACACTCGATTGTATTACTGCCTTTAGTATGACCGATTTTAGAAAAGACTTGGAAAAGTTCAATATACCTACTCTTATTATTCACGGTGACTCTGATGCAACTGTACCTTTTGAGTTAAGTGGAAAACGCACATATGATTCCATTCCTGGTAGTAAACTCGCTCTTATAAAAGGTGGTCCTCATGGATTAAACGCAACTCATGCAAAAGAATTTAATGAAGCATTATTAACATTTTTAAAAGACTAATCTTTGATGACCTACCGGAGGCGGCTCAACAGTAATATCAAGAATAGTAACATGAATTTATCGATTAGAGGTTTTTTAGGTCTCTTAGGGGTATTGCTACATTGCTATCAAGATAATATTTTGAAGAATCCTCAAAACAAAGAAATGTACATTTCATCTGGAGATGTACATTTTTTCATTTTGGGGAAGAATGTATTTTTCAACATCGAAAGATTCATAAAAAACGTCATCCTTTCTAGTTAGCTTTTTAGAAAGAATAAAGTTTTTTTACTTTTGGGGGCACTTCAAAATATTAGCTTGATTGGCATGTGATCCCACCCACATTTTAACGAATGTTGGCGGTACGCCATATAGTAGTAAATGAAGCTTATATATATGTGATATAAGAGAAAAGGGCCCCCGTAAAAGGGGGCCTAATTTTACTGCTCAAGGTATGCTAGAAAAACGTTCCACCATTACTTTCCGTTAAATATTTGGTATCTACATAACCAAGGTCTTGAACGTGTTGATACAATTTCTGTAGTAACTCCTCATTTTTACATAAAATACTAATATCATAACTATCAACTATATTTAACAAGAATTCACAATCACTATTAATAAAATCCGTTGCTGTAATTATCGATGTATAATTTTCCTTTTCAGTAAAAGCAGACATCGTCAAAAAGAATAAATAATATTTCTGGTTTAAGGTATGTTCTAAATCACTCCCAGTTATGAAACGATCATTATTGAATGAAAATGCATTTGGAAAATCACCGTTAGAATCTTTAACGTATACTTCAGCCGTATCAATTTGCCATACATAGTTTTGGAAATTAAAAGGTTCTAATAAACTCAGTACGGATAAACTGAAATTTTCATCTTCTGGAGCGTGGAAATGTATTCCTATATTCATTGTATGATAACCTCCTATTTTTATTATTAATATATATAATTTAATTGTATAATAATGGAAAACGAGGATAGTTTTTAAAATTATTGACTGAACCCCATGCTCATCAAGCCAGGAAAATTGGTCGCCCCCCCAAATGCTAAAAACAAATCAAAAATTTTTCAATCTAATAATAATTGATTTTAGAATCCAATAGAGTTCCCCTCGATTTAAGCGGATTTTGAGTGTTAATATTTACCTGATAATATTATAATTTATTATATAGAAAATATATAATAAACGGAGAATTATCATGCTGAATATAGATATTAATCGTTTAACTGATATTTGTTTAGAATATCAACAGTCTAGATTTTATGTTGGTAGAATACCTGATGATTTCTTGTCAATTGCAAAAAAACGTTTCTCTATACCAAAGGATGATCAGATTATTGCTTTTTTAAGTTGTAATTTGTTTGGCTCAGGAAAATATGGTGTCTACTTTACAAGCTCAGGTCTATATTGGAAAAATTGGCTATTAGGTAAAGGAACTATGAAATGGGATAAATTAGATGAAGTGCAGCAAATTGTAATTGATAAAGATGGGTTTTTATCTTTTGATGCACAAAAAAGTTTTAATATTAACGGGAGTGATTATCCAACATTGTTATTTAAAGAGTTACTTATAGCTCTTAAAAATTCATTCCATAATTCAAAGAAAACTAATATACATCCAGTTGTAAAAACTGATGAGATAAAATCAATCTGTAATTTGTTTGAGACATATGATGAATTATTAGAACCTGATAATGGGTTGTTTATAGACACTCATATTTCAGACAAAAAGTTAAAGGTAATTTTGGCACGATATATTATTTCAAAAGAAGAAGAAATCATTGCTTTTTTAGATACATCTGTCCTTGGTAATTTGAGTAAAGGATCCGATGGGGTATTAATTTGTCAATCGGGTATATATTTTAGAGAAACTTTTGTACACTTGTATTTTCCATGGCATGTCTTTAGGAATATCCCTATTACTTTGGTTTCAAACGAGTTAGAAATCGGAAAAGGAAACATATTTCATCTTCAACATGCTAGAATGCCTAGTCAAGAGATTCTATTATTCATCAAGAATTTAAAACAGCAAGTTAATTCTTTATATGAGGAAAATAAGGGTTCTGTTGCAAAGTTTTTTTACACATAGAGACATGGGAAGATTGTGGTCAAGTTTTATGAAACCGTTAATAAATTCTGTAATTCGTTATTGAGAACCTCTAAAGCTTTTAAAATCAAGAACTTGTACTATTATCAATAGAGTATACTCTATTGATAAAGAGAAATTTAAACAAAGTTCAATTTATGGGCTGATGCTTTATTTATAATTGAAATTAGGGATATAAAAGCCTAATTTTAATTATTAGCCTCTTGTTTTTGTATTTATTTTCCACATTGTCCCCTCATGCCTTGAATCGTTTCCGTACCCCAATTTCCCCTTTTCGGGGATTTGTGCAAAACACCCATTTAAGCAAAATAGGAAAATGGTTTAGAAAAATAGAAAGTGAATGGAAATCACAAATACCTAACAATGAAAAGCAGATGGTATTAGAAGAAAAGTAACTACAAACAAACCAGGGGGCACATTCCATGTTTAATTTACAAGAAGGCATGTATGAACAATTGAAAGGTAAAAAAGAGGAAGTCACTTTATTTTTAAAGAGTGGGGTTCCAATACGTGGGCAAATCCTTGCAACAGATAGATTTATCGTCCTAATGATGGTTGGTGGTAAACAATATCTGGTCTATAAACAAGCCATTTCTACAATTGCTACGTAATACATACTGGATTTATGTAAATATTTCTCAATATTATATTATTGCTATATACACTATAATATAAGTAATTCTTTTTATTATTTATATTTTTGTTATTCCCTGTTGCAGAATCCTTATTGTAAGGATTCCTTTTTTTGTATTAAAAACCTACAATTAAAAAGATAAGACCGGGGAACACGATCTTATCTTTAGCGTAAGGGGGTCACTATACATCGCCATCAACTTAAGAAATTGATTGCTCCCCAAAACGAAAAAAATGAGTCAAATTCTCATTAATAATTGTAAAAAGGTAAAATTCTCGTTATGGGGTTATTTCAAAATCTTAGGTTGATGGACATGCGGCTGAACCCAAATGATTGTGAGAGTATCAAAATGTCCAAGTTTTATAGATTTTTTGTACCAGAACCACAAAAAGGTCCAATGCTAGGAGCATCGGACCCAAGGTTGCTTTTTCATCGGATATCTTCCAACTTCTTAATAATCATATTTGGTGTTGCCCACTCATCGCGATCGAAATCAGAAATAGATACTTCAATATTTAGACGTTCTTGGAATTCTACTAGTAAAGATACTGTACCAAAAGAATCAAGGATACCTTCTTCAAATAATTGCACATCAGGATTTTCTTTTACAATATCATTTTCACATACTTCTTCTAAAATATCTAATACTTGATTTTTGAATTCTGCCATTAAAAAAATCTCCTTTATATCTGAAATGTATTATTAGTAACTTCTTAGTTACAAGAAAAGAAATTACTTATTAAAAATAATTATTTAGGTGACCAGAGAAAATTAGGAAACCGAAACATACGAAATGGAATGTAATCACAATTGCAAGGACATGCATGAACGTATTGTTAGGCCAAAATTTATGCTTCTTGTTTTTTCGCTCGAAAATATCAAATAAAATAAACAGAGCAATATGATATAGACCATAAATCATATATTGAGCAATATGATGACCAGTAATATGCCAAATTCCCATGATAAAAAAATTTAAAAAGACGCCAATATATGAAGTCATATGGCGATTTTTAATGAGCTTTTTCTTTGTTGCGAAAAAGACAAAGCGCATGTAAATAAAGTCACGGAGCCAGAATGATAGGCTCATATGCCAACGATTCCAGAAATCTTTAATATTACGACTGATAAACGGTTTATTAAAGTTTTCTGGTGTTTTAATCCCCATCATATAACTGACACCAATTACAAATGAGCTATAACCTGCGAAGTCAAAGAAGAGATATAAACTATAGCTATACATGAAAATCATATTTGATAAAATTGTGTCTTGGTGAGCTAATGTTGCATCCATAATATGTTCTTTTATTAGGTAAGCAAGTATAAATTTATATAGAAAACCTTGGAAAATACGGTTAATACCTATATATAGTAGATTTTGATATTCCTCAGCACCTGGTGGTTTTTGAATATCTTTTTGGAACCTGCGATACCGATCGATAGGTCCGGTCGAAATGGCAGGGAAGAACAAAATAAATTCCCAGAAATTAAAAAATGAGCATTCTTTAATTAAGCCATCGCGAATTTCAAATACCATTTGTACTGCCCTGAATGTTACATAAGATATACCAGTAAAAACAATGAGTTTTAATTCAGGTACAAATGGTGCGATTTTTGCCAAAATCAGTGGCAAAATCGACAAAATAACAGCCATGTAAAACATGAACGTATTATTATTTTGTTTTCTTAGTAGTAAATAGCCTTTAATAAGGACATATTGCCAAATAATAAATACTGCTAACATCATCGCTTGATTTGGTTTATCCGAGAAGATAATAGCAAGCATAATTAGCGTTAGGACAGCATTATATTTGCGCAACATTTTACCTCTTAATCCAGCTATGATAGTAGGTATCAATAAAATACCCACTATAGCGAAAAAATAAAATGATCCATATGCGGTCATGCTGTAACCTCACTTTATAATGTTCTACAATCCATTATTCCATTTGGTCTCATGGAATAATGGATTGGCACATGAATTATCTCGGGATTATTTAGTAATCACTCATTGCGTCTTTTGGAAGGGCAAATGCTGATATAAATGCTTTTTCTATAAGCGCATATGCCGGAGCAATTTGTTCCTCTGAAGCCCCATGCATAACTTGTAACGCTAATCCATTCACTGAAGCCAATAAGGCCCTTGAAAATGCTGCTAAGTCAATGATTTCTACATTGGAAGTTTGAACATATTCTTGAATTATGTCTATCAATTGGTTCTGTAGAACTCGAATTTCTTCCATAATTTTCGGTGACCAAGCTGCTGCTGCTAATAAAGTAAAATACACCTTTCTCCATTCAGAACTTTTGAATTGGTGATGTACTACAAATATAAGTTTTTTTAATTTCTCTGAAAAATCTTGTATATTTGAGAGTTCCTTCTGAATTTCTTTAATTTGTTTTTGCATGACATAAGAGGTAGCGTTAACTAATAAACCCTCCTTTGTTGGAAAATAATAGTGAATTAAACTTAAAGTAATTCCCGCTTTTGTAGCAATATCTCGTAATGTAATAGCGGTTGTACCTTTTTCAGCTAAGCATTCAAACGTAGCCATTAGTATTTGATCCCGAGTAGCTTTTTTTTTTGGACTAGACATTGTATTTCACCATCTTATTTTTTATTTGGTCAACCGACCAATTTATACAAATCTATACTAACTTATTAGAGCATTCTTTACAATACTGAGTACCATCCCGTATCCACCAATCTAAGGTTTTAAAGTAACCCCTAAATGAAGATTTTTTTCTCTATAGTTAGTTATTTTGAGAATTCAGCTCTTTTTTTCTTTTTTTGGGAGTATATATTTTTTAAGTTGATGGGCATGGGGTTCAGCCGAGATACATGTGATTTTGGGTCATATTCTATATTTTATTTCCATTATCAGAATTTGGTGTAACAAAAAGGTGGTTTACTATTAATGTTACGAATTATTTTTGATACAGTATTTTGTTACAGCCAGTTCAATGATTGGGATATTTCATATTTTCAAATACAAAACGTAACAAAAACGGTCGTTTTTGTTACAAATATCACCCCAAAATATCATTTGGTGAAAATTGTCTTACTATGACCTAGTTTTACACGTATCTCGGCTGAACCTCATTTAGAAAATTTTGCAACAGATCCTGAGGAAGAAATTGAATTTCTCTCTACTTATTTCTATAAAGACGGAACGTACTATCACTATGTCGTGTAAACTAACGATTTTACTATTCTTGTAATGGCTAGCCAATTTAATGGTTATACCATTAGTCCCAATGCTAACCACTCGTGTAGTTGCCTAGCATTATTGTACATAGAAATAATTGCACATATACCTTTACCTAGAAGAACAGGAATAAGAATCCTATCATTACTTGCCGTGCCCCCATCAGTTTAGGGAGGTTTTTATCGCTTAACGAAGTATTTAATAATTTTATAAAACACAAATTATAGTATCAATAAAAGGAGGAAACGGAATGACTGTTTACAACAACAATCAAGGCGATGAACTGAATATAGATAGAAAACAGGCGACAAATAAAACCCGTTTAATTCATGATGATTTATATAAATCAGTTGAATGGGGAAAACTAGAAATAGAGCAGGAATTGGCCAGAAAGAACACACTGGTCGAGGTACCTTTACCTATCATTAACGGAAAAAATAATTTACCACCTGTATGGGATTTGAAAAGATATTCTTTTTTATTAAAGGAGCAAATACCTGATACTGTTCATCCAAAGCTGTGGGAACATGGTAAATTAAATCTTCATTCAGGATTATTTAAAGTAACAGATCGTATTTATCAAGTTAGGGGTTTTGATCTTGCTAATATGAGCATTATTAGAGGAAATACGGGTTGGATTATCATTGATTGTTTAACTTCTGCAGAAACTGCAAAAGCTGCCCTCAAATTAGTGAATGAACATTTGGAGAATATGCCCATTAGTGCTATCATCTTGACCCATTCCCATACAGACCATTATGGCGGAATCTTGAGTGTTTTATGTTCGGATACTGAAAAAAAAATAAACGTATATGCTCCAGAAGGTTTTATGAAAGCTGTCATTGAAGAGAATGTTACTGCAGGAGTAGCTATGTCTAGACGTGCTGTGTATATGTACGGAGAAGTATTACCTCATGATGAAAAAGGAGTAATAGATAATGGAATAGGAAAAGAGGTTTCTACTGGCACAATTACTCTGACCAATCATGTGAAAGAAATATCAAAAAGTGGTAACGGGCAGTATGTAGAAAAGGTAATTGATGGGGTGATTATACAGTTTCAACTTACCCCGGGTACAGAAGCGCCTGCAGAGATGAATATTTATATTCCAAGTGAAAAATCTCTATGTATTGCAGAAAATTGTTCTGCAACCCTCCATAATTTGTATACTTTACGAGGCTCACAAGTTAGAGATCCGATAGCTTGGGCAAATTATTTGCAACAGGCCATTGATTTATTTGGCGATAGTTTGACCACTGTATTTGGAGTTCATAATTGGCCGCGTTTTGGTAATCAACAGTGTAATGATTACTTGGAAAAACAAAGAGATGTATACCAATACATCAATGACCAAACCTTACGATTAATAAATCAAGGTTACACATTAGAGAAGGTAGGAAGAATAGTAAAACTTCCAAAGAGTTTACATGATGAATGGTACAATAGCTCATTTTATGGGACTGTTAATCATAACGCAAAGGCAGTCTATCAAAAATATATGGGATGGTATAGTGGAAATCCGGTAGATCTAAATAAATTATTTCCGGAGGACTCAGCAAAAAAATACGTGGAATATATGGGCGGTGAGGATTCCGTATTAGAAAAAGCAAAAAAATCCTTCCAAGATGGAGAGTATCAATGGGTAGCCGAAGTAACGAAACAAGTTATTTATGCAAATCCAAACAATGAAAATGCAAAGCTGTTATGTGCGGATGCTTTAGAACAACTCGGTTATATCGCAGAATCAGGTCCATGGAGAAATGAATATTTAACGGGAGCCCAAGAACTGCGTTCAGGTATTACACCTATTCCCATTTCAACCATATCAAAAAAGGTGTTAGATTCTTTACCTCTTCAAAATATATTATATTTATTTAGTATACGATTAGATGGAATAAAAGCAGGGAATTATGATTATAAAATTAATTTTGTGATTCCAGATCGAGATGAAGTAGCTTCTACTGAAATAAAGCGTGGGATATTTAGATACTTGAATAATGAATTAGCAGCAGATGCAGAGGTAACAGTTACTATGCAGAAAGACCAATTATATGAATTGGCGACTACGAATAATAAATCCAATAGTTCCATTATCATTATTCAAGGAGATAAAGATAAATGGCAATTATTCTTGTCGGCACTAGATAAAATAGATCCCAATTTCAATATCGTGACACCCATTTCTGAGGAGTAATAGCGTTTCGGTTCGGGTGCAAAAATATAAGGGAATAAAGTGCATGGTTCTGTTGCAAAGTTTCTTAACAGATAAAAAGTTGGTATGATTGCAGATGGATTTTATGCAATCGTTAGTAATTGCTGTAATTCATTATATGTTGAGAAAACGCAGTTTGGTTGCAAACTGTGTTTTCGTTTATATATGGCATGAATCGCTTCGATCCCTTTCAAGGTACACGAAGCATGGCGAAGATTTTGAAATCCTGCAGATTTGGCAAAACGGCCTTTTATATGTCTATGGTCCTGTTCTATGAGATTATTAAAATGCTTGATTGTACAATGATTTGTATGTTTATAAAAGCCTTGTTCCTTTAATTTTTTGAATGCACAAAGTAATGCTGGTGCTTTATCTGTTGTTAGAACCGTTGGTTCTCCAAACATTTTCACTAACCTTTTCATAAAGGCATATGCAACCTGATGATCCCGTTTTTTACGAAGTTGTAAAAAGAAAAGTGTACTTTAAGGAAATATTTCACATAAAAAATCCGATTCTCATGTATTTAAAGAATCGGATTTTTATTACTTTCTTTTTATTTGAGTTTCCCGTAATGGACGTAAATTTTCAAACTGTTTTTCTTTAAAATACTCCTTATATCATTTTCCTCCGCACACTTTTTCTAAAAATTAGCTCAGTTTAGAGATCTTTGCAACAGAACCTTCTTAGTCCTCTTTCGGAAGAACAATTCTTTTATACAATTGAACTGTAATGAAGTAGTAAATCGCGTAAATGACTACGAACATAACAATCGGAACCCAAATACGGAAATACGGATCATGTAATATAAATCCAAACATATTCATACCAACTAAAACGTGAGCAATACCCACGATCGCTGGGAATAAGAACACTAAAAATAACTCTTTATAAATAGACTTCGTTAATAGTTCGCGACGAACACCGATTTTACGAAGCATCTGATAACGTGTAATATCTTTTGATGCACCAGATAAAATCTTAAACATTAAACAACTTGCCATCATCGCTAAGAATGCAATTCCTAGGAAGAAGCCCATGAATACAGTTCCGCTTGTAAAGCCGTAAAACTCAGTGTATATAGAATATTTACTTGTCAACTCGACTTCTGCTATTTTATATTTAGCTAATTGCAATTCGTCAATTTTTTTCAATTCTTTTTTATATGTTAAGAAATCATTTGTTTTTCCAAGAAATGCAATGTTCTCTTTACCTTGCAAACCATCATACATTTTTTTATCTACAATTTTGATTGTTTGATTAGTGTATAGATAATGTGGTTGAATCTTTTTGAATGCGGCACGCCACTCCTCAGGAATCACATTATCAGATATCTTCTTAATATAACTTAAAGTAGCACCTACTGGTAATTCTTCAGAAACGCGTTTGATTTTACTGGCATCTGCCAGTCTTGTAGCATTTTTTGAATCTTGTACTAAAGGACGATTTTTCTCTAATTCTTCTTTTATATAATACACATATTTATCGTCTGTTTTGTAATGATATTCGTTTTTCTCTTGGAATGTCATACCATCTAATATTTTCTTTTCCTCTGTGCTTGGATTATGAATCGCTACATCATAAATCGCCAAAGTATCTACAGTACGCATAACGTTATTTTTAAAGGCCATACCAGTTGAAATTGCACCTGCTCCAAGTGCAACTAACATCGCTATTGTCGCTAGTACTTTTGTTAAACTATTAATACGGAAGTTTAATTGCGCGAATGTAAAAGCATTAAGACCTTTTTCACTACGTTTTTTATTACTCTTTAGTTTTTTAATCATAAATGGAAGGGCGGATCCAAATAACATGTAAGTCCCTGATGTTATTGTAATTAATGCTATGATAACTCCCATTTCTTGTAACTTAGATATATTAATCATGGAATGATAACCAACGCCTAGTAAAATGATTGCAAAGACTGCAACTATTCCCGTGATTTTCCCTTTAACCACAGGACGTTCGGTTTGCGCATCTGCATGTACAAGTTGTAATACTGAAATACGTGATAATTTAATGCTATTCATAATGGCAGCTAACACAAATAGTGCACAGAAGAAAATACAAGTAACAGTGATTGATGGAACATAAAAGGCTTGATAACCACCTCCAGTAAACTCAAGTTGCTTCATAAGTAACTGTCCAACCCCTTGTGAAAGACCTACACCGACTGCAATTCCGATTACAAGGGACGCCGCACCTAACACTATGGTCTCAATAAACATAAGAAATGTAACCTTATGCTTCTTTGCTCCTAACATCATATACATACCAAATTCTTTTTGCCGAAGTGATAGTAAGAAAGAATTCGCATACAAAATGTAAAAGAATGTGATGATCGCTAGTAGCACCGTACCAGCATGGAAGACGAATCCAATTTGACTAATAGTAGAATTGGATTTAAGAAATGCTTCATTCTGCGCTAATGTTTGGAACATGTAAAAAATTGAAATTGACATAACGAGACCAACAAGTAAGACGATATAATCTTTTAGCTTACTTGTTAGTCCTGACATGGAAAGCTTAAATAACATGCTTGAACCTCCTTTCTTATGCTTTTTTTGTACCTAAATCTGCAAGCACATCTAAAATTTCTTTATAGAACTTTTCACGCGTACCAGTACGATGAATTTCTTTATATAATTCGCCATCTTGAATGAATAGAATACGTCGGCAGTAACTTGCACTAAACGGATCATGTGTAACCATCATAATGGAAACACCTTGTTCTTCATTTAGATTTGTCATCGCATCTAAAAGACTCGTTGCATTTTTAGAATCAAGTGACCCTGTTGGCTCATCTCCTAAAATAATTGCTGGTTCATGTACAAGCGCACGGGCTGCTGCTGAACGTTGCTTTTGCCCACCAGATACTTCAGATGGATACTTTTGAAGTATTGCTGAAATCCCTAACATGTTCGCTACTTTTTCCACTTTCGGTCCAATCTTACGAGACGGAACACCTTGAAGTGAAAGCGGCAATGCAATATTTTCATAAATTGATAGGTTCTCTAGTAAATTAAAGTCCTGGAAGATGAATCCTAATTTTTGAGAACGGAAATCAGAAAGCGCTCCTTGCTTCATCTTCGTAATATCCGTGCCTGCAATTTCAACAGTACCGCCCGTTGCTTTATCCAATGTTGAGATTACATTTAGTAGCGTTGTTTTGCCTGAACCAGATGGTCCCATGATGCCAACAAATTCACCCTCATGAATCGAGAACGACACACCTTTTAATGCGTGTGATTGGCTTTCGCCTTTTTTACCGTATACTTTTTGGACGTTTTTAACGTCAACAACTGGTTTGTTCATATATATCCTCCTATACTTGTTTTTCCTTTTCCTATTCTGCATTTTTTCGACATAATCCGCCATGGATTAACATTACATTTACCTTACATTTTTGTAATATATAAAACCAGGTCCTGTTGCAAAGTTGAACAGTGTCCCAAAATAATAAATTTAGCATGAATCCCCTTTTTCGGGGGAATGTGCAAAAATACCCAGCATAAAAAATCGATTCCTTTACGTAAAGGAGCCGATTTTTTTAATTTGGCTTATTAAGCTAATGCCCCCATTAGTTTAATTAAAGGACATTTATATAGAAAACAGATGAATATTTTATTGGATTCTCATATGAACTATCATTAATTTACAAGTACTATTTGCCCTAACTCTGATACCAATATAAAGCGAGGTCATTCATTGTTGAAGCGTGCCCCTGTTGCCTTAGCATGGTTGTTATGTTACCTCGATGATAGGTACCATGGTTAGCAACATGAAATAAAATTTCTGAGTATGCAGTCTCTCTAGCACCTGACCAAGGATTATTCAAATTAATTTTTAGTTCTAAATCTTTTTGGCTATTCATCCATTCTTCATACTGTGAAGCTAGTTCTTCGAAAGACTTAATAAATTCATCTACAGAATATAAATTAGTCTTTTCTAATAATGACATAGAAGCTTCCAATGCTTCTTGCATACCAATTCCTTTAAGTACTTGTAACCACATTACATCTACTACATAGATATGGCTAAACGTTTGAGCAATATTTGGATATGAACTATTAGCCTCTTTATATAGGACATTGTTTGGTAATTCTTTTATTCTTTCTAGTAACACCTTATTAGCCCAAAGATGATACTTATACATATTTTTTGCATGGTTCATTTAACAGCTACTCCTTTAGTTCTGGTTTTTTAAAAGTTGATATCTAGATTATAAAAAAAGATATATGACAGCAGCTTGTCATATATCTTCATAAACTTTTATTATTTTTTTTGCCTCATCTATTAAAATTGATTGCAGTTCCATCGGTTTTACAATTTTAGCACCGCTACCAAAGCTTAAAAGAATCGATTTAAGCCATCCAGCCTGTAGAGGTTGATAAACAGAAATTGTAATTGTCATACTTCCGTCATCGTTAATGGTTTTTGAAGAATTCTGGAATTGGTCTAATGCTTCTGCTAAAGAATTAGGACTTACCCAGATTACTACATCCTCAAACCCCACCAGGTTACGGTTTGAATAAAATGCTTCATCTTTAATTTCGTGATTTTGTAGAAACTTTTCTTGTGTCAGAGTGACATCCATCATACGTGATAACCTAAATTCTCTATAATTCTGACGTTCTCTACAATAACCATATATATACCAGTTACGGAACTTATAATGAAGGTGAATAGGTTCTACTTCACGAGATGTAAATTCATTTTTATTGCTTACATAATTAAAGTGGATTACCTTTTTTTTATGTATAGCTTTTCGCAGATTCATTAATGAATTGGGTTCTGTTCTATGGCTTTCCAAGTCAACCAATAAAGACTTATTATTACTGTTTGTATCCAGTAATTTTAGCCTATCTATCGTATGTTCAATTTCTTTATCTTTAAAAATATTCGATAAACTACTTAATACTGTAATTAAATTCAGAATGTCATAAGAACCCATTAGGCTTTTATCAAATTTGTATCCCTTTATTATACCGAATCCCCCGTTAGTCCCTTGGTAAGAAACAACTGGTATTCCAGCAGCACAAATAGCTTCGATGTCCCTATAAATTGTCCGTGGTGATACTTGAAATTCATCAGCTAAACTAGAAGCTGACAAAATTTCATTATTTAAGAGCTTGAATATGATTGATATCAAACGTTCTAATTTCAATTCTCATTTCCTTCCCTTAATAATTGATTAAGCGACCATTGTCATTCCATTGACCGTACATTTTATTTTCTCTGGTATTTTCAATAAACTTATCCAATCTTTTATTAAAAATATTAGGTTCATTTCTATAACTTTGTATCGTATCAATTCTAATCCTTCTGTATAGATCAGGAAAATTAATGAAGTTTTGATATAATTGGTCATCTTCTTTCAGACGAGTTTCAATATCTGCATCTATAGTAAAAGATTCAGGTCGCATATCAGGAAGAACTCTCAGTCCTTCTTCTTTCATCAAACCTAATTGATATAATCTCCTTACTCTTTCCTTATTTAATTCTGTCCAATTACTGTTTTTCTTTCTTGGGGAAAGCCTTTGAGCAAGTTCAGTATCTGATATTTTCTTCTTTATGCCATCAATCCAACCAAAACATAGTGCCTCTTCAACTGCATCTAAATACTGAATCACTTCTGATTGCTCAGTTATACTTACTATCACCCAACAAAATCTTTCAGTTTTTGAATTTTCCTCAAGCCAATCTCTTAATTTCCACCTTGTCTTAACTCTAAGTAAATTCTCTATTTCCATTTTTAAATTTATCCTTTCTAAAATGAATATATGTCCTAAGTATAACTGTTTAATAAATTTGTTAGATCGGTAACATAAATGGTATCATATTCTCGAAAATCTCCTAGCATTTTTTTGAGTTGTTCGCAATCCTTTGTTACTCCAGAAACTTCTTCTTCAAAAATAATGTCCATTCATTGAAGAAGCCATAGAGATAGAATAGCTTTATTACATTTTGTCTTATTCCCCCTTTTCGGAGGATGGGAAAAAACACTCTTTACCGCTTTTTTATAGGATTTTTGTCTCGTAATGGTCTTAAATGATTGAAATTTGTTTTTTGGTTTAAGTTCCATACATAATCACCTGTCAACGTAATATGTTCCCATCCAAGTGGAGATATATGTTGTAAATATTCTTCTGGAATTTCCACGCCTTTTGCACGCAAAGCATCTACTGCACGTGATATATATACTGTATTCCATAATACAATTGCAGAAATAAGAAGTTGCAAACCGCTCGCTCTGTGTAATTGGTCTTCATAAGAACGATCACGAATTTCTCCTAATCGATTGAAAAATACAGCTCGAGCAAGTGCATGTTTTGCTTCACCTTTATTTAAACCAACCTGTACACGTCTTCTAAGTTCGGGACTCTGTAACCATTCTAACGTATATAAAGTTCTTTCAATCCTTCTTATTTCACGCAAAGTTACAGATAAGCTATTCTGTCGTGGATAGGCAGCCAGTTTTTTTAGAATAAGAGAAGCTGTGACGGTCCCATTACGAACAGAACTAGTTAATCGTAATAAGTCATCCCAATTTTCTCTTATTTTCTTTGTATGAATTGTTCCACCAATCATAAATTCCAGATGTGGTTGTTTTATGGGCTTGTCAAAAGTATAAATTTTATTTTTACTAAACGTTTTAATTCTAGGAGCAAATCGAAATCCTAACATATGACACATGGCAAAAATATGATCTGTAAAGCCTGCTGCATCCGTATAATGTTCTTCAATTTTCAAATCTGTTTCATGATACAGTAGGCCATCAATAATATGTGGCCCTTCTTCTGAAGAGCTGATAACTTGTACATAAAACGGTGCATATTGATCTGAGATATGTGTATAAAAACTTAATCCTGGATCTCTACCATGTTTTGCATTTACTTGTGCTAACGGACTAGACTGACCACCAGCTCTAAAGAATTGTCCGTCAGAAGATGAAGTCGAACCATCTCCCCAATGAGAAGAGAACGGGTATTTATGCTGAGAATCAGTGATTGCTCCAAGAGCTTTGGAGTAATTTTCATCCCTTATATACCAATCCGATATCCAAGCTAATTGTGTATAAGATATATTTGGACAAGCATCTTCATTCCTTTTTCTCTCCTTTTGTTCAATAACTTAATTCTATATATTTATCTGAACATAGATAAGTTTTCAAGGTTTTTGAACACGAAAAAAGGCGAAATTCATAATTTTTTGTTCAATATTAAAGTGTACAGAAATATATGTTAATTAAAAGTCAGAAAAGTAAATTGGATAAAAAATATTAATGGATATATTGAGTTATTACCTATTCAAATACCCTTACTAATATCAATTCATTTTATTAATAAAACTTATCTATATTCTGAAAAACCCCAACCCATTTACTCTTAAAATTTTTATTAATAAAAAACAACAGATATAAGCTTTATTTGATATTAATTGCATTTTAGGGCGTATGTAAGATATTATTTCTTTTAAATAAATTAACTTAAAAATTAAATATAAAAAGCCAAACAAACTTTAAAAATCACACTTAAATTAGAGGAGAGTACGATATGAATACAATCATGATTGTAGAAGATGATATAAAAATCGCTGAATTACTGGGAACTCATATTAAAAAATACGGATATCAAAGTGTTATTATAGAGGATTTTGAAAATATTTTAGCTACATTTCAAAAGATTAAACCAGATTTAGTGCTATTAGATGTAAATTTACCTAATTTTGACGGTTATTATTGGTGTCGCCAAATACGAGCTATTTCTACTTGTCCAATTGTATTTCTATCTGCAAGAAGTGGAGAAATGGATCAAGTTATGGCTTTAGAAAATGGTGGTGATGACTACATTACGAAACCTTTTTATTATGAAGTTGTAATGTCTAAAATCCGTAGTCAACTCAGAAGAGCATACGGTGAATATGCTCCTAAAGTAAAAGAACGAATAGTTGAGCAATCAGGATTATTCCTGTTCCCAGAAAGAATGGAACTTCAACTAGATGATAAGACAATTTTACTTACTAGAAAAGAAACAACTTTATTGGAAATATTGATAACAAAGTCTCCGCTCCTTGTAAAACGTGAAGTGATTTTAGAGCAACTATGGGATAGTTCATATATAGACGAGAATACATTGAGTGTAAATATAGGGAGAATTAGAAGGAAGTTGCAAGATTTAGGTATTGAAAACGCACTGGAGACAGTTCGTGGTGCTGGATATCGTTTGCATGCTACTTGGGAGAAGGAAGGAAAGGAATAATGAAATTATTTTTACAAGAACATATTCCACTCATTTGTTATACATTTGCCCAATTGCTTATCATTCTTTTTATATATTGGTTTGATGGTTATCCACATATTTTGACAGCATTATATTCTGTGTTTTTGGGTGTTTTTTTATTAATAGGTTATCTAATATATCGTTATTATAGTCATCGTTCATTCTACAAGCGTCTATCAACTCCAATGGAAACTTTAAATGAGTCAATAAAAGACAGTGATTTGACTCCATTATCAATGGCCTTAGATAAATTACTACAAACTCAATATCAATATTATCAAAACCAATTAAAAAAATGGGAACGAAAACAACAAGAACAAATGACTTTTATGAATCAGTGGGTTCATCAAATGAAAACACCTCTTTCTGTTATTGAGTTAATTACACAAGATGCAGATGACTCTCGATTTGACAGTATTAATGAAGAAACGGAAAGAATAAAAAAAGGATTAGAAATGGTCTTATATGTTGCTCGTTTAGAAACATTTGAACAGGATTTCCATGTAGACAGATTGAAATTATTGGGAATGATTGATTCTGTTATTCATGAAAATAAACGTCTGTTTATACGTAGTTATGTGTATCCAAAGGTAAAAGTAGATCCGAGTCTTATTGTAGAAACAGATAAGAAATGGTTTCGATTTATACTCAATCAAGTGCTGTCAAATGCAATTAAATATTCATCAAGTAAGAAAGAGAAAGTAATAGTATCAGCGTATTCAAAAGGACGAGCAATTATTTTGGAAGTAAGAGATTATGGAGTGGGTATTCCTACTGCTGATTTACCACGTGTTTTCAATCCATTTTATACTGGAGAAAATGGTAGGAAATTTAAAGAGTCTACGGGAATGGGATTATATCTTGTTAAAGAAGTATGTGAAAAATTAAATCATAAGATTGAGCTAGAATCTGAGGTAGGTAAGGGAACAAAAGTTAGAATCGTATTCCCATATGCATCTCGTTAACCGATGAAAGTTAGATTTTTCATCGGTTTTTTCTTTTGAATCTTACAAACTTGTTAGATAAATGTTAGGGAAATCGATATGAGACATACTATATATTGGTTACACTTTATGTATCGAAAAGAGAAATGGAAGGTGAAACACTTTGGAAATACTACATGTTTCAGATCTAGGGAAAGTTTATGCTGGGAAAATTTCTTATACAGCATTATCCCATATTGATTTAAAAATAAACAAAGGTGAATTTGTAGGAATTATGGGACCATCTGGGAGTGGTAAAACAACGCTATTAAATATGGTGTCTACTATAGATGCTCCAACATCAGGAGAAGTATTAATTCATGGAGAAAATCCATATCTGTTATCTCCAGATCAGTTGTCTTTATTTCGAAGACGTGAATTAGGGTTTGTTTTTCAATCATTTAATCTCCTTAATACATTGACAGTGAAAGAAAATATTGTTCTTCCACTTACGCTTGATGGTGTAAGCCCTAGAGAAATGGAAGGGAAAGTTGAAGCTATTGCTGAAAAACTGGGGATAACTGAAATATTAGATAAACGTACGTATGAAATTTCTGGTGGACAAGCTCAAAGAACAGCAATCGCACGTGCTACTATTCATAATCCGAAATTATTACTTGCGGATGAGCCCACAGGAAATTTGGATTCAAAATCTGCTTGTGATGTGATGGAATTATTGACAAGGCTTAACAAAGAAAATGACACAACGATGATGTTAGTGACACATGACGCAATGGCTGCGAGTTATTGTGATCGAATCGTGTTTATCAAAGATGGACAGTTATACAATGAGATTTATTGCGGAGATAATCGCAAAGTATTCTATCGAAAAATTCTAGAAGTTTTAGCATTATTAGGAGGAAATGCATATGACTTTTCGACAGTTCGCGTTTAATAACATCATTCGAAGTAAAAGAACATATTTGGCCCATTTTTTAAGTAGTACGTTTGCTATAATGATTTTCTTTACTTATGCATTACTTGCATTTCATCCTAATTTACAAGGCGATCTTGCTACCAGTGTAACAATCAATACATTTGCAAAGTCAGGATTACAGATATCGCAGGGGTTAATATTTTTCTTTTCATTCTTCTTTATCCTATATTCTGTAAGTGCATTTTTAAAAACAAGAAAAAAAGATTTTGGAATTCTAATGCTACATGGGATGTCACGTTCACAGTTGAATAAATTAGTATTTATTGAAAATATAATAATTGGTATCGCTTCTATTTTAACAGGAATTACAATTGGAATGGCGTTCTCTAAGTTTATCTTAATTATGAGCAACAATCTGTTAATAATTGATAAAGGACTCCCATTTTACATGCCCTTTAAAGCAATTGGAATAACATTTGGAGCTTTCTTCTTACTATTTTTATTTATTTCACTTTTCACTTCTCGACTAGTAAATGTAGAGCAATTAGTAGAATTAATAAAAGCAGAGGAAAAGCCAAAGCCTGAACCAAAAGCATCCTTTTGGCTATCTTTATTCGCACTTATTTGTATGGGATTAGGATATACGGCTGTCTTCCATAGTGTTAACGCAATTCAGTACAAGGGTGCGAATTATGTATTTTTCATGATGGCGGCAGGGGTGAGCTTTGTTGTACTTGGAACGTATTTCTTATTTACCCAGCTCAGTGTGTATGTGTTACGTGCATTAAAGAAAAGGGAAAATATTTTCTTTAAGAAAACAAACATACTAACCATCTCAGATTTAGTGTATCAATTAAAAGATAATGCAAAAATGTTTTTTATGGTCACTATTATTTCTACCGTTGCCTTCACTGCAGTGGGGACTTGTATGGGATTAGGCAACTCATCCATGGCTGAATCGGAAAGTCCTTTTGCATTTTCTTATCAGTCTTATAATAATAACCATTTAGAAAAAGAACATCTAAAAAAAATAGAAAGCGAACTCCATGATGGTGAGTTTAATTTCAAACAGGTGACTTATTCAATAAAACAAATTCGAGATACTCTCTATAACAGTAATTTATTATCAACCGTTATAAAATTAAGTGATTATAATAAGTTAGCTAAGGCATTTGGTTTTGAAAAAGAAAGCTTAAAAGATGAAAATGATAGTGTTGTCATACCTTCAAGAAAAGTTGCTAATACAAAATCTAATCAAAATAACTTTCAATTGTTGTATAGAAATATAAAAAAAGATATGCATGTAAATAAAATAGTTACTCCGAAAGAATTACAAGAAACAAGAGTAACGATAATTATTGTACCAGACGCTGTATATAATCAAATGATAGCGGATCCAGAGAATTACTATTTTGAAACCACTATTAATGGTTTTATTGTGAAAGATTGGGAGAAAACAAAAAAAGTTGCGGAAAATATTGTAGCTGCTTTTCAGAAGGATAATAAAGGTATAAATGAGCATATAGTAGACAACGAAAAATATACATTTTCGACTTTAATTCTTACATGGATAGTGATGAGGCAAGGGTTTGGACTTGCATCTATCATGAGTGTATTAATAGGCATTGTTTTCTTTACGTTTGCTGCAAGCTTTTTATATTTCCGATTATACACAGACTTAGAACGAAATCAGCAGCAATATAAAATGATAGCAAAGGTCGGTTTAAGCAAACCGGAATTAAAGAAAATTGTGTCACGTCAACTTACATTGTTGTTCTTTTTACCAATTTCAATAGCGATTACACATAGTACGGTTGCTTTTATGGCCTTACAAAAGTTAGCCAATTTTTCAGTTTTGGGTAGTTCAGTTATGGTATTGATTTGTTTCTTAGTTTTGCAAATTATATACTTTTACTTTGTTCGTTCTCAATACTTGAAAAAAATGTATAAAACTATTTTTTAATTCAAAAATAATAAAAAGTAGGAGAATAGAGGGTGAAAAAAAGACTAGGATTATTAATAGTAACAGGCATTTCTATTACCTTATTAGGAGCATGTTCATTATTTGGTACAAAAAACTCCCCAGCAAATGGGCTTTCAATAGAGGTAGAGCAGTTAAATGAACAAACAAGAAATTCTATAATAGACCTATACAAAGATATAACCCTATCACAAGATCAATTTAAAATAAAAGAAGGGAGCATAGATAATAACAAGCTCAACATAAAGCTCCCGACACAGTTTGGGGATGCTAGGGCAGATACTCCTAGTAATTTACTATTTATAAGCAGAACAACTGCTGAAAAAATGTACAAGAAGGGACTTATACGTAAAAGAGATAATAATGGGGGGCTCACATCTTCAGTCTCAATTGACTCGTTACCAAAAGTAAAGAAAGATGAAACCATTTTATTTGCAAATAAAGAATATAAAGACTTGAAAGAAATAACATTTGATGAGAAAAAAATGAATGTTCAATACAAAGGGGATGTATGGTTATCTCCATATCGTGATGGATCCAACGTAATCCTATTAATTGTAGATGATACAGTATTTAAAGAAATAAATGGGAAAGAAAAAACAAGAATATTTCTATCTTTTAATAAATCTTTTGGGAATCTTAATGTAGCCTCTCAAGGGAAAGCACCAGAATTAACAACGGAAATAAGGAAAGTTCAGACGGCTTTAGGCACTGAGGAAAAGAGAGCTGTCAATTTTGTAAATATCACTGAAAAGTAAACAATTACTTTTATATAGAATAAAAGTTTAGAACATATTAATCATCTTTGAAAAAATCAATAAATGTTTTTTGCAAAGATGATTATTTTTAAGGACACAAATAAGTGGATCTGATTTTTTAGTCAGAATAAAAAAATCAGATCCACTTTTGAAATTATAACCATCATCTAAATTTACACACTTGTTTTTTTTGTGTCTAAAATGTGTCTAAACGTACAATTTTCCCGCAATGATATGGTGACCCATGCCCATCAACTTAAGAGTGTAAACAAATTGAACTCTTGTTCAGCCGGATTAAAACATTGTTAAAATAAAAGTATATTCTTAAAAATGCGCATACCAAATAAACCCTAACGGGTCTCACTTTTTTAATTATGCAATTTTCTTTTGTTTCCTCAATCCACTATACTCATACACAACACCCATAATATCAAAGACAGTTTTCTTCTCATATCTGTGAGATTTCCGTCCGTTCTTCTGTAGAAGATGGAACAGGCGGATTAAAATTTTTGTTATTTCTCGGGTGTTTTGCTGTATAGCTTGATAAAGAATGTATAGATGGTCTTGAATCATTCCAATGGCTTTATATTCGCTTAATTCTCTTTTCTTCTTTCTTAAAATTAATTGTCGCATCTTAAACATAGTAGAAGAACATAGAAAAATAGCGATGAGTTTTCCATAAATGTGGCATTCTAATCGCTCTCGTTTGATATTGTGCCAATCATGAATTTGAAATAAGGATTTCCAAGTTTTAAAGATAATTTCAACCTGCCAGCGGAGGGAATAAAAATCATATATTTGTTCCATCGGAACCCATTCCAAAGGTGTATTGGTAACATAAATGTTCATACCAGTTAATCGTTTGCTTTTCTCTGAGTACGTAATACCCTTTTTACTTTCCGTATACACTTGTTTTTTCTTACGCTCTCGAAGTTGTTTTTCAGGTAATCGATATATAATAACTCGTGTAAATAGTTTTTTATCCTTTCCGATATAAGCATCTGATATTTCATAGATCTGTCCCGGTTTTAAGGTATTCATAATGTGTTCTAAATCAACTTTGATGTACTGAGACTGTTTTTTTACTGTTCCATTTCGAAAGTATTCAGGAAACTCATTTTTGATATACACCATATTATTTAGTTTAAGTCGCGATATATAATACACGCCTCGTTGGTCCATTTGATCTAAATCTTCCAGTGAATAATAGCCTAAATCCCGAATACATAAATCGCCAGGTCGTAATGTTGCTAAACATTCTGTTCCAAAGGTCTTATCATTGTTCTTCCCCGGTTCAACTTGAAAATTTAAAAACTGTCCACTATGTAAATCATATTCTAATTGAATCTTTATACCTGCTGTTTGTGCACAACCACCTGATCCAGGATACACACTAGCTAAATGTTTTGGCACTTGAAAAATCGTCGCATCTAAAATACGAATCCGTTGAAAATAGGTAATTGAAGAGCTTGGAATCACTGATGTTTCACAAATTTTATTTTTTAATAATATAGAGAAGATATGTTTTAAAAAGCAAACAGCTTTCTTATTGAAGCGTTTATTTAGTCCTTCTGGGCTCATAAGAGTTCCTGTAACAGCATGAAGTTGACTACACAGTCGAACTAAGGAATCACTCGCTACACGTTGATTAATCCACACACAAATAATAGCTAAATCACGTCCTGAAAACTTACGCTTTCGTTGTACAAAAGCTAGTTCTCTAGCGAGTTTTTCTAAAAATGATGGGGTAAGATGTTGATGTAATTCTTCAGCAAATAATTGTAGCTCGCTTCGAATCGAAAGATTCATAAAAATCTCATCCTTTCTAATAATCAAGCTTGTTTAGAAAGAATAACGTTTTTTTATACCTGAGGATAGTGAAAACTTCGCGTCTTTCTTACAAATATCGTGAATTTATTTCAAATTCGCAGTTTTCTGTTAATTAAAGGAGACAAACTTGGATATATATGCTAGCATCAGGGAGGAATTGTAAAGAAAACTGAAAAAATGGAGGTAATTATGAAAACTTTCATATATATGGTGAGACACGGGGATTCACCGAAATTTGGAAAAGAAGAGACAAGAGGATTAACTGAAAAAGGAAAATTAGACGTTCAACGAATAACAGATGTATTACGAGGTGAGGGAATTGACGTTGTTATTTCAAGTCCGTACAATCGTTCAATTCTAACTGTTCAGCAGTTAGCGAAGCAAATAGGACAAGAAGTTTTAGTATTTGAAGACTTAAAAGAGAGAATTTTTATTGCTGAAGAGGAACGAATGTCGGATGAAGAATTATTCCCTTTGATAAAAAAGTCATTCTTAGACCCTGACTTTGCTTTAACGGGAGGAGAGTCTAATGCCGACTGTCAGAAACGTGCTATAAAAGTCTTAAAAGAATTATTAAACACCTATCGAGGGCAGAAAGTAGTATTAGGCACTCATGGAGCTGTAATGACTTTGATGATGGGATATTATGACAGTAAGTATGAATTGAATTTTTTACTACAGACATCAAAACCAGATATATATAGAATGGAATTCAATGGACAGGAATTGGTGGAGGTTAAAAGATTGTGGGAAATTTCATAGATTGACCTTACTCATCCATAGCTTCTCCCAATGATGTGTATTATAAGCAATAGGGTTACTGCGGTAACTCTTTTTCTTATGGCACTGACGGGGGATTGAGTTCAACAATCTAAAAACTTCGGTTCCTTAGCGTACAAAATTCACGTTTTGTTCTTGCTATCTCGAGGTGAAATGGGAGGGAATATTTTTTGGGAAGGATACCTTTAAAGTTATTTTTTAAATCAATCCTATTTTTTTTCTTATGCGGTATTGTTGTTTATTCTATATTTCAGATTATTTTTGTCTGGAGTGTTTCGACAGGATTAGGGAGGGATGATATAGTCGGATTTTCTGATAATAAGTATGTAATTGGTCGTCCACCTGTTAGCTATAATTTATATAAAAAAGATAGTGGGGAAACTATATTAGATAATGTTATTGGTTATAAAAAAGGAAAAACTAAGAGCTATATTCGGAATGAAATTGAATTTGTAGTGATAAATGAGACAAAGGGTAGCTATGAATTGTATAAAATAGAAAAGGCTTCAGAAAAGGATATAGAACGGCTGAAAGAAATGAAGAAATTAGAATAAAAGAGACTATCTGAAAGGTAAAAATGCTGTTGGTTTGAAATAAAGGTTGATAATTAATAATAAAGTTCAATAAAAGTCTAACTTCAGGATTCTTCATTAAGCAGAGGGGCAGGTTATTTGAAGACGGTGGAAAGTAATGTTAGCGTTTTACATAGGGGGTATAGTATGAGAGATATAAAGATGATAGCTCAAACAGTGAAAGAAACATTTGTTCAACTTAATGGTTTTAAATTATTTACAAAATTTTATGGGGACAAAAAGAATAAGCCAACTGTCATAATGGATGCTGGATATGGAGACTATTCCAAATCGTGGAAGTTTGTTGTGTCTGAAATTTCTGTACTTACAGATGTTCTCGTTTATGATAGAGCTGGATTAGGAAAAAGCGGGAAAAGCTTGAATCCTAGAACAAGTACATATATGGTAAAAGAGTTAAAAGAAGCCCTTATTCGATTGAGTATTAAGCCCCCTTACATCTTGGTGGGACATTCTTTTGGTGGGGTAAATGCACGCATATATACTTCTGAATATCCTCAAGAGGTCGCAGGGGTAGTGCTAGTTGACTCTACACCCGAAGACTATAAAGATAGGTTTTTGCCAACAATGCCTAAGGCGTTTCAAGATGCTTATAACAAACAATTTGTTTATGAGGGTACATATGATGAATTTATGGAAAGCCTGCAACAGCTAAAGGATTCAAGAAGGAAACTGAGTGTCCCTTTAATTGTTATATCAGCAGGTAAAAAAGCTCATTATTCAGAAGAATCACAAGGGCTATGGAATAAAATGCAGAAGGAGATTCTTCAAATATCCTCTAATGGTGAATTTATAATAGCTAAAAATAGTGCCCATTATATACAAAATGATGAACCAGAAGTCGTAGTTAATGCAGTAAAAAGGTTAATTGATAACATTTGAAAATTGGACTGTGAAGTAATCAAACTTTTTTATAAGATTTCCATACTTCATTAGAAAGCTTAACTCTATTTTGATCAATCTTTATTCAAAATGGAGTTTTTTATTGGATGCTTGATTAGGTTGAGCGATTTCGTTTTTATTAAACTTAATTAAAATTCTACAAATGCACACTTGTTATTGTTAGATATACAAAATGGTTTAGACTGATAACTGAGTTTTATTTCATGAAAAGAGTCATTATTAAAATAAAGTATTGGGGGTTCAGTCCCATGCCCATCAAGCTAAGATTTTCAGAAATCTCCCATAACAAAAATTTTACCTTTTCACAGTTATTCATAAGAGTTCGGCTCATTTTTTCTTTTTTGAGGCCTTTATTTTTCTTAAGTTGATGGGCATGGGGTAGCACCAACATTTCGCGGATTCTGTACGCTAAGGTTAAATCCCCTGGTATAACAAGGTTTTCGTTATAAGTACCAAAAAACGAACGTTTAAAACAGATAGTGTTCTACGCGTCGCCTTTGTTATAGAACGAATCGTTACTATTCCAAATTTACAGAAAATTTGCTATAATATTTTCATGAATGGAATATTTTACATTTTGGGAGGATGGAATGGAGAAAAAAACAGATTTTTCGTTGTCACTTTTGTTTTTTTGGATTAAAGGGTTTGTTTCAGTTGATTCAAGATTTGTAAAAGTATCAACAGGGAACACTATATTAGGGTTTATTCCTGCTGGAAAAGATAATCAAAGCATTCCTTTGAAAAATATTAGTTCTTCAATGATTTCTTCTCAGTATAGAATAAAACCTATTATATTAGGATTGATTATTCTTCTTTTTTCCTTTAATACCATAGGAAATAACTTTGTATTCGGACTCATTTTACTATTAATTGGCATTGGTATTTTAGGTAGTGGTATGCAAAATATATTGATTATTCAAAGGGCAGGATCAGATTATATTATTTCAGTACCATTCTTTGAAAAAGCTAAATTGGAAATTATTCAAGATTGTATTGCTGAAGCATTAGCTTATGATACAGATAAAACTGATTTAAATTTATTTTTTAATAAAAAATAAAAAAGACGATAGGAAATCCTATCGTCTTTTTTGGAAATTTGAACTAAGTTAAGCAAAAAATACAATAAGCTGCCCATATGGACAGCTCCTTTACATAATTCTCGTTAGAGGAAGTAAAAACTTGAATCAAAATCAATCCCTAAAATGTTTAAATAGGCTTATGAAATACAATTTTTTCCTTTGAAATAAATATAGATTATGTGATTAATTGATTTAAGGGGGATTATATGTGAAGAAAATATATATACTGTTATCAATAATTGGGGCAGTTGTACCCTACTCTTATTTCATTCCGTTTTTGATGGAAAATGGATTTAACCTGCTTCTTTTTTCACAAGAATTATTTGCTAATCGTATATCTACTTTCTTTGCTGCAGACTTTTTTATTTCTTGTTTAGTATTTTGGGTATTTTTATATAGCGAAACAAAAAAATACCAAATTAGATATTGGTGGATATGTATTATTGCAACAGTAACAGTTGGACTGTCTTTTGCTCTACCCTTATTTCTTTATTTTAGGCATTCCAAACTCCAACAAACAACATAAGAATTACTCTTTTCACTTTTAATTAACTGTATATTCTATACATGTGAGGTTAACATAACGCATCATTATCGGTAGGCAATCTATCTTGAAACTTACCAAATTCACTTAAGGGATTTTTTCCAGTTTGAATAATAATAAATTAACTGAATTAATAAAGTCATTATTGCAATACCTGCAACGATTACAAAATACATTAATTCAACCTCTAACAAATACATCCCTATTACCGAAATAAATACAAAAGGGATTGAAGCTAATACATTGTAAAAACGTTTTTTATAAAAAAGTGTATCTTTTGCGTTTATATAATTATTGAACATAAATATTTCCCCATTCTTCTTTATTAATCTTATTTTTACGTTTCAAAAGGTATACATTATGGGGTACCGCCCCACATCCATCAACTTAAGGATTTGGACTATTCTTGAAGTTAAAAGCACGTTACCATTCTCTTATATTAATGAGAAAGGGTGACGTGCTTTTTATGAATATGCATCAAAAACAAGAGTTGTCTTTATTTGCCGAAGAGTTATATCGATATATGTCTCCCGCTACACTTAATCAATTGGCTATAGAAGCAGGCGGTATGAAACGAAAACGTAAATGCCACGGGCATCATTTTTTATCTTTGTGTGTATGGTTAAATCAACAGGTCGCTACTACCTCTCTTACTCAACTTTGTAGTCAATTAAAAACTTCAACAGGAGTTTTATTAAGTCCGGAGGGACTTAATCGACGATTTAATTCGGCTTCTGTAGCCTTCTTTCGAACTGTATTTACTACACTTCTACAAGCTAAAATTGGAGGGTTATCTAAGATTTCTCATTCTCTTTCTGCTTACTTTGAGCGCATTCGTATCCTTGATGCTACAACCTTTCAAGTTCCAGATCGATTCGTATCTACTTATCCTGGTGCCGGAGGATGCAGTCAATACCAAATATACATAGCCAGGTAACATATAATATATTAATATTAAAATGTTACAAGAGGGGGTCTCATAATGAAGTATGTGCATACAAAAATTACGGATCAAGATGGAAATGTGCAAGAAGTAACAGGGGATATGATACTAACGTTGAGTGTGAAAGACCAAAATTGTACAGTAATCGCGCACGGCGAATACGATATGCAAAATTTTTCGAATCTCATGCAAGGGACAATGAAAGCATGGGTTCAAATGAGCCGTGCGAAAGAATATCCGTCTTGTATATTCGATATGCTGCTACAGGAATAGTATCAATCCGCTTTAGAAGAGATTGGGCCTAAGAGTGGTAAGATCGAAAATGAAGAAACAGAGAAGTTTGATCTAGAATTGTATATGGGAAGAGTAAGTATGCTGAAAAACGGCATACGATTGCCATCCTTCAGAAAGGAATATACAAAATACCCGTTTGTCGTGGACAAAGCTGAGTTTGTATAGGAATACGAATCAATCATTCTTCCAAAAATCGAAGAAATATTACATCTGATTTCTTCCGACCTTGTAGAATCTGAAATATTCACCAAGTTGATAATAGAGTATGGTTTGCGCAGTATTGAATTAGATGAAATGATAGACGAGATGCAGGAACGATTAATCATGCTCTATGATATTGCGATTAGCTTACATGTGCCCACGTTGCTTGAAGTGTTGCGTATTCAAAAAGCGTATCAGCATGAATGATTGCGATAGAGTCGTAGTGATTGAGAATACAAAGAAGAGGGGTATATTTTCCTTTAGCAGAAAAGACAGGGTATCCCGCTATTTTGTTTGTTATTATCATTATATTTTGGATTCCTGCCCTGTTAATTTCTGCATTTATGACAATGAGACACAGAGTAAAGGTACATGAACAGAAAAGAGAGATAGATGTAATGTTATTACGACAAGACTTAGAAAAAGATAACAGATTCCTGTTTATAAATAGCATAACAGGAGAGTTGTACGTACAGACTAAGAGTGCTTGTATATCATGTGAGGGTTATAGTGATTTAGTTGATAAGACAGAGAAGTTTGGAGAGAAAGACAATCCTTCTTTACAATTAAAACTGAAAATCTGTACACATTGTATGGCAGAAGGTAAAACAGGTCTTGATGTACTAGGGGAAGGGTATGGGAGAGAAAGACGAATAGACGGGATAAGAGTATAAGAATAATAATAGATTTTAAAGATGTTTTATTACAAGACGATAGATTTGTAGATATAGACGAAAAATACATTTTGAAATACCATTTTAGGAGTGTAAACATGAATACAAAGGAATGCTATTCATCACCAGACATAACGAATTGGTTAATAGGTACTGGTATTTACTTAATTTTAGGGTTAGTAGTTGCTGTAACCGTTTATGTGACACACCGTAACTCACAAAGAAGACCCTCATTATGGATTTTATTTATCATCAATTGCTTGTGGCTTATTTTTCTAATTATATGGGTGTCTTCGATTATCAAACAAAAGATAAAACAGAAGAAAACGTATAGCATAGAAGAAATGGAAAATGAATTACATGAAGACGATAGATTTGTATACGAAAACGGGGAATTTCAACAAGTAGTTATGAATTGTAAGTACTGTAAATCTGAAAGCAATTTAGACTATGATGTGATTGTAGTATACGATGAAGATGGTAACGAGAAATTTTCGATAGCGTTTTGGGAATGTGATACTTGTAGGAATTCACATATAATAGACTAGGAGGTTAGATGTACATGCTTGTATTTAAGATTTATTTAGGGCTAGGGGCACATGTCCATCAAGCTAAGGTTTTAATATACTCCTAAATGAAAATTTTCTTTCTCTGCAGGTAGTTACTTTGAGAAGTCAGCTCATTTTCTCGTTTGGGAGGGTGTTTATTTTTCTTAAGTTGATGGATATGGGGTACGGCAACGATTCGTTCTTTTTCGGGCCACTTGTAAACAGCTTTGAAATGTATGATAAAACGTTGACTTTAAGGTAATTAGATTTGAAGTTTTCAAAAACGTTCTCTTTAAATATGTTCCGTAAACTTATTTTTTCAGTTGTTGTTTTGGAATAAAGTTTGATCAAAAAGCATTTACAAACTCTCATATTATGCCAAGACAAAAGAAACCATTTTGAAAAATCTATTTATCAAGATGTGGATTTGAAAGAAAGTTGAATCGTTTATAACAAAGTTTAACCGTTTTAAAAAAAGATTAACTGTTTATAAAAAAGTCGTACCGTTTTATAGAAATGAACCATAGGACCTTTTTATTTCTTAATCTATGTGATATATTTTTATCATAAAGAGCGAAATATATCACACAGGAGGGATTATATGAAAAATAAATTATCTTATTTGGGGTTTCTCGGTTTTTTTGGCTTTTTAAGCCCGTTCTCATTTTTAGGTGATTATTCATCGTTTGTAGGTTATTTTTTCGGTTTCTTTTTCTTCTTTTTGTATGCAAAGGTTGTGCCCGATGAGCTCTTTATACAGCATGTTCGTATCGCCGCTACAAGAGCATTTTTCGTAGCACTCATACTGGGCATTATAGTAACATTAAGTGTTTTGATTTTGGAAAATTTAGATGTAATTAGATTCCTTGTTACAATTTCGCTTTTCATACCATTCGGTACATTCCTAATTAGTCTTGAAATATTTGAACATAGAGAAAAGAAAGGGATGCAAGATGCCAATTAAGACTCGAATGAAAGAATATAGGGTAAGGCTAAATATGTCTCAAGAAGATTTAGCTAACAAGGTTGGGGTCAGAAGAGAAACAATTGGGAATCTCGAAAATGGAAAATATAATCCTTCATTCAAACTTACTTATGATATTGCGAAGGTTTTGAAAGCACCTATTGAGGTTCTGTTTTGGTTTGAAGAATAAGTTAATTTTAGTGCAAGTAAGTCAACTTTCCTATTAAACATTTCTAGGAGTTTTAATCAGACTTTGTTATAAAAATTAATTTTATATTTCTAACACGAAAATCCATTTTGATCAATCTTTTTTTCAAAATGGATTCTTTTTACTTATCGTAAAATATGAGGTTGCGAGGTGTTTTTGATTAAACTTTATTTCAAAGCTACACAAGACCTAAATTAAAAAAACCAATAAATTTAAGGACATTACATATTTTATATGACTAATATGTAATGTCCTTTCTTATTCAACAATCGCGCCCGTTTGTTGAAGATTAATTTTCATTATGCTTTTTGTGCCGAGTCCAATGCTTTTTTTAATTCGTCCGGTTTTTGAGTACCGATTACCACTGTGTTATATTTCAACTTTAGCTCTATACCTTTCTTTCCATTCATGTTATAGGCTTTTTCACCCTTAAGGTTAAAACGAATTCCCCATCCTCCAAATCGTTTTAGTGGACTGTAGGTAATGCATTCATAGTGACGTATATTTTTAAAAAGGTACTGCTTATATTGAAAATGAAAAGGAACAAAACGAACATAAAGACCTTTTTCACGGACCTCAATGATCAGTTTCAATGCCCCAAGCATTAATACAGGAAAGGCAATCCCAAAAAACAACCACAAAACAATTAATATCCCATTGGGAGCTGGTTTATCTCCAAACGGGGTATCAAGGATAATTTGTTGAATGAATCCATACCACATCAGTATGGCGATCCCCAATATGAGTATCCATACCCAAATTTGTTGTGGTCGCTGAACCTCACGAAAGATAACATGTTCTTGTTGTTTCATTAATGATTGTCACCTCCTAAATGGTTTATTTATTTGATTTAATTTCAAGGATATTTTCTTCAACAATCTGGTCCGATAGTTGAAGAAGGAGAACAACGTTCTCCTATTGACTATAACATCTTATATACATCTGCGTAAGCTACTTTCAGTTGCTCTCTTAATTGCTTGTTTTCATCTTCCAATTTCTTATTTTTCCTTTTTAGAGAAGCAATAAGGCCTCACCATATCATTTTGGGAATTTTTTATAGAATATTTGTTGATGACAGAATCCTGAACCATACACAATATCGTATGTTCCCTCTTCAATATACTGCTTTATTTATTTTAGATTTTTATAATGTACAGTTCTTTTTTACAATTATGTATACTCAAAAGTCTTTCGATTTGTTTTTGGATGGTAAGACATTTTTCTCCATTTTTTCATAAAGATTAAGTAATTGTTTGATAAATGCAATTTTCGGTGCTAACCAATACGAAAATAATGCTGAAATACTTCCTAATAAAGCTCCTGTTACGACATCGAAAGGATAATGAACTCCTACCCAGATACGAGAGATAGCTACACAGAGTGCAAGCACAAGCCATAACCATCCAGTCTTTTTACGAACAAGCCAAAATGAAAAACAAATTGAAAAAAATAGAATCGTATGGTCACTAGGAAATGAATTATCTACTGCATGATCGACAAGTTTATTAACATCAGGTAATACTGCAAATGGTTGATAATTCAAATGAAATTTCCCTGCTAGTTTTCCAATTATCTCAGCAGTCACGAAAGCAACCATCGCTTGAATAATCATCATCCTGTTTTTTCGAGAGCGAGTAAACCAGTAAGCTATAATAATTAAGCCTAAAAAATATACCATATATTCCGCCAAAAATATCATGGGTGAGTTTAGGAATGAATATTGTTTACCTAAATCATTGATGGCTCGAAAAGCATCAATATTTAATTGAGAAAAAGACATTTTAAATACACTCCTTAAATCGATATATATCAATAAATTAAATATAAATCTAAATGGTTTTTATCTAATTAAACCTTAGGTAGGTTCAAATATTACATTGCTCAGTGAATATCTACCCTTTTAAAATAGATAATTAATGATATTAATCCAATAAAAGATGTTGCAAAAATAACAATATAGGAATATTCAGGAGGGTAAGTGGGAAGAAGCGTATTTCTTGAAATATCTCCTGCTGCTTGCCATGGAAACAATCCTCTATGTTTTGAATTTGTCGTCATTAAGTTTAATAAGACTATTACAATCGTAAATACCATAGTTGGTACATAACTCTTTAATACAATTGTTATAAATATGGCTGGTGTTGATAGAATAAAAAGAAATGCTCCACCTATAAGAAGTCGTTTTAAGGAATTTATTAATAATAATGAATTAAGACCTTTAAACTGTCCTAATAGACCGAAAATGACAGTTAGTCCCCAAGCAACCAAAATTAAGAGCATAATCCATAAGAATAAGACTATTAATTTGCTTATAAGGAATTTAATGCGTGATACAGGAATAGTTAATAAATTTTTTAATGTGTCTTCTGCATATTCACGATTAAAAAGATAAGCGGTGATGACTCCAAATAGAGGGACTCCAATCACTACAACAGTATACAAAGTGACTTCATTAAACAGTTGTTCAAACACAATAGTTGGAGTAGGATGTTTTGTTTTTATGCTTATATATGAAGCTACTACTACCATAAAAGGTGCTACCGCTGCCCCCATAATACTAATCAAAAGCATATAAGACCGTTTTAATTTTAATAGTTCTGTGTATAATAAACTAACCAATTGTTCCACCTCCAACCAATTTGGTGAAGTAATCTTCCAATTTATCCTCGCTCATCATAATTTTTAATACTTCAATATCGTTTTGGACAAACGCTTTATTAATCTTTCCTTGTTGTCCCAAATGAGAATAGACACGAATGTTTCCTTCATTATGAACCTCATAATCTGAGTTATGAAATTGACTTTCTAACAGCATCGCGGCTTTATTATCATTATTTACTTGGAATTCCAAGTATTGACGATTTGTTTTTCGAAGTGTATCAAGAGCAATCTCCTCTAATAGTTTTCCTTCATGAATAATTCCCATATGATCGACTAGCTGTTCGACTTCAGCTAAAATATGGCTAGAAATTAATATCGTTATATTTCTTTCCTTTGCTAAAGATTTAATCAGCTTTCGCATTTCTTTAATACCAATTGGATCTAAGCCGTTAGTTGGTTCATCTAATATTAATAATTCTGGATAATGGAGAAGAGATCTTGCAATTCCTAATCGTTGCTTCATTCCTAAAGAGTATTTTCCGACCAGTTTTTTCGCTTCATGTTGTAGTCCGACAATCTCTAATACTTCTTCAATCGTATTTTTTTATGAACTCCAATGATTTTTGCCTTAATTAATAAATTTTCCTTTGCGGTTAGATTTTCATAAAAACCTGGAACTTCAACAATTGAACCAATTCTTCTTAAAATTTCTTTCTGATTCTGCGCTAAGTCTTCACCAAATATTTCAATTTTTCCACTTGTAGGTTTTATTAATCCTAGTAACATTCGGATAGTAGTTGTTTTACCTGCACCATTTCGACCAATAAATCCATAAATCTGTCCCTGATGTACATTTAAATTCAAGTTATCAACTGATTTCTGGTTGCCATATCTCTTCGTTAAATTAACGGTTTTTATTATTGTACTCATGTGAAAATACCAACTTTCTTGTGTGTCTATAATTTTATTATGGGAAAATTTTTTTAAATGGGGTTTAACTATTTCTTAACTATTTCTTAATTAAGAAGTAGAAGAACAAATATTAAACAATGATACAAAAATAATAAAAGCAGCTGTACAAATAGCTGCTAAAAACTTATATTCAAAAAAATATAACAGATCTTATTTGTCTACCTTAACTAAGGATACATCAAGTTTATAACTTTGTTGTATATTATCCAACCTTCTTGTGAAATTTGTATCTTTGCTGCGAATACATACCTGTGTACAGAAAATTTTATATTTATGAACAGAGGATAAAACCCAATAATATCAACGTTTTCTAGCTATAATCATGTTCATAAAGTGTGTAAACAAATCAATGTTCAATTAAACTTAGGTTTTTATCTTTCTGAACATATGTTCATCTTTATAAAATACTGTAATGATAAGGGTTTGTAGTCCTTAGCGTACAATTTTCCCAGAATGATATAGTGACCCATTGCCATCAACTTAAAAAAACAGATCAACCCCAAAACGAAAAAAAGAGCTGAATGGTTATAAATAATTGTAGTGAGATAAAAATTTTCATTTAGGGGGGCACTGCATAACTTTAGCTTGATGGCGATGTGGCGGTACCCCTAGTTAGAACTAAAAAGAAACACGTTTTATAAAATTATGAAGGAATATGAAGAAGTAAAGTAGCCTCTATCCTGTAGGAAATGATTCTTTTTTGTTGCGATTAAATCTTTAAATGAAATACATCTAAACTGCATCTCATATTTATATAGCGGATATATCCTATAAATACATCCAATGTGATGTGAAAAAATATAAGAAGAGGGGAGAGGAATGAAAAAAACTATTACCAATTTGTGCGATAGCACTTTTTCAATAGGTTATTCTTCAGCAGCGAGTGCGTCTACTGAAACAATAATAAAGGAAGAAATAGCAATTCAAGAATAATAAAATTAAAGTAAGTTGACAAAATCAGGCTCTGGTTCAAAAAATATTTTCATTGTGTACACTGATAATATTAATAAATAAAGGACGTGTATGACGATGACAAAGGCAGCTGAGCGCTTTTTTAACAAAGTCTTGGCTGCCTTTCATACTATAAATCTCGTATGATAACTGCAGATGGCGCTAAAGCCCATCTTGTTGTAAAACAAGTAAAACAGCATACTTCAAGATATGCTACTTCGTGTAAAAAAATATTCAAACAATATCATTGAACAAGACCGTTGGTATATTAAAAAACGGAATTGGAACATGTTAGAATTAAAATCCTTTTAAACTGATAAAAAGATAATCAATTGAATAGAGGTCATGAATATGGTCAAAACGAGACAGATAGATTTAGGGGACTAGTCAATATTTGCATCAAGCACTTGGTTGTATTCATTGTATAAGCTAAGATCCCGTTAGGAATTTACAACACATTTGTCCTTATATTCATATTTGCACTAGAACCAATAGGGCAAATGCTCTTCAATGCGATTAGGAGTAATGAATAGGATATAAGCAACTAACTTGTCCTACATTGCAATATATGTAAAAGGTGCAGTATGTATTAAACTCCCCTTATACCCTAAGGAGGACTACTATGTGTAATTTTCGTACAATACTAATCATTTTGTTTTTCATGTTAGTTGGTTATTTATTTTTTTATGGTAGAATACTCTTCTCAGCAGAAGGGTAATTCATCATCAATATATAATTCATATATAACAAAGAAAAAATTACTATAATGGATGCTTCTTTCTTTTCCTAAAAAAGATAGATTCTTAATCTACTAATCCAGGAATACTATGTGTATGTTAACGCGCTAGTAATACTTTATATGGTTCTGGTGCGAAAACTTCAAGATAATTGCAAGTAATCTCTAAATCTTGGACATACTGATACTATTACTCTAAAAAAGGTGTGTGATTGTGGATTTGGAATAAAGTCGCGATGTTTTTAATAAAGTTGCGAAGCTTTGCCCCCTTTAGATATGATTGTCTAAAGGGGGTGTTTTTTATGTCTAAAAGAAAAAGAACATCTGAAATTGAAAAGTGGATGAAGCAAGATCGAGGTTCAGGTATATGTCCAGATTATCAGCCTTAGTTGAAGATTCAAGATGTTTCATCATTGGGTGGATCGACGAGATTAAGGGTATCAAAACGAAGCGTCAGCATGAATTTTTATCAGACTTGGAACGAAACCACTTTTACTTAACTGAATTTTCGTGTTTATAGATAGATATCAGAGAGAAATTCCCTCTATTACTTCAAATAGTACCTGTATTATTTCAATGATATATTTCCTGAAGAGGTTTCCAATTGCACTTTATAATCCCCGCTCCCAGACGTTCCTTTTGTTTCTTTTTTACCTTGTTGATGATTATCTAATACGATGCTGACTGAACGTCTCCCGCTGTTGGATTTGAGGAGTAGCGTGACATCTGGTTCATGCCCATTCAAGGAAACGTCCACATTTCCACTTGTTGTAGTAGCGTAAACCTCACTATGAAAGTGAAGGAAGTCAAGTTTTACGTTACCACTACTTCCATTAACTCGCAGGTTGTGCGTTTGCAGCTCCTTACCAACGACGCTGCCAGAGGAGCCATCGACTATGATTTCTCCTGTGAATTCAGTGGGAATTCGAACTTCCAATTGGGGCATCCAATCGATTTTAAACAGACGGGTTATATCATTTTTTACTCGAATCATTATTTTTCGTTTCCCCTTATCCATTAAAATTCCCGGACCATTGTCGTATAAAAGTAAGTACGCTTCCAATTCATCTATATCCGCTGATACTATATTTATCTTTGTGCTTCCATGATCTATGTGAATGGTATCTATATCTTTAAGGGAAGCCATTTGAAAGTCTTCACTTTCCAAACCTTCCGTACAGGCACTTAAAAACATTACAGCAAGAATAACCGACATGACCATAAAGTATTTCTTCATCTTTCAACACTCCTCTCGTTGGATACCATTATAGGAGGTGACGTCACGTCAATTTCAAGTTTTATATAGATTTATTAATGAAAATTAAAAAAAGTCTAAAAAAACTTGAAGTTTACGTTGCGTCATTTTATATACTGTTTAGTAACTACTATATATATCCATTTTGATTTTTCGACATATAAGTCGCGGCTATGGATAACAAAAGGTGACCTGCACTCGTTTTTTCTCTTTGTTTTCACTTGGCATGGGGCACAGGAAAAGGATCTAACCGCTTCTATGCATGAACGGATGCTCGCTCCCACCTAAAAAGAAGGGTTTATATTGGTTTTTTAATTTGTATTTATATATTTAGAGATATCTAGATAAAAGAGATTAGGAAAATAGGAGGTTTTTAGATGAAACAGGGAGATATTATTATTTATGGAAGCGTCATTATAGGTGCAGGTATTGGACTGACACTGGATAATGCATTTCCTGGTGTACTGATTGGCTTAGGAGCAGGATACTTACTTAAAAATTTTTTTCGTAAAGAAGAATAAATGTGGAATGAATAAAACAATTGTTAACGATAGAGTCTTAACGTACAGAAAGGTAGGTTTATGAGTTGATACACATTAATAAGGTTGGGGAGCTGACAGGTGTTACAGTAAGAACACTGCGTTACTACGATCAAATCGGATTATTAAAACCAGCATCCAAAACAGAGGGTGGCCATCGTTTATATACGAATGAAGAAATAAAAAAACTACAGCAGGTTCAATTTTTAAAAAAGGTTGGATTTCCGTTACATGAGATTAAGAATATGCTCGCTTCCAGTGCGTGGGATTGGTCGGATAGTTTAAAGAGTCAATTATCTTTTGTAATAAAAGAACAGGAAAATTTAAAGAAAATAGAGTTATCCTTACGGGAAATGATACATGGAATCGCGATAGAAGGAGAAGAAAACTGGATCGCGATTCAGAAGATTATGCAATTATCCAGTAAAGATAAAGAAATACAGCAGTATTATCGTGAATCTGTATTTAAAGACAGAGAAATAAAACTATGGGAAAAGGTTCCCAATATGACAAGTGACAGCTGTGATTCACTCGAATGGATTGCTCTGATAGGTCAGTTAAAGCGTTATATGGAGGACAGCCCAAAAGCACCCAAAGTCCAAAATATCATTAGAAGAATGGATGAAAAGCGCTTAGAGGAGTTTGAAGGTGAGGATGAATTTTTAGATAAGCTGTGGGAAATAAGGATGTCGCCAAAGCAATCAGAGAAACTGAGATTATATCCAATTGACCAGGATGTGCTTGAGTTTATGGATCAGGCATATGCCATTTTTATGGCTGAAAAGAATAATCCCCAACCGGAATAAGGGGGAAAGAATGATGAGTACAGAACTACTTCTCCTAATAGGGGGATTGGCCCTATTGGACACGCTAAGCCCTGCCACATTAGGGGTAACAGTATATTTGCTTTTAACAGATAAAGAGAGACTTACCAAACGTTTATTGGTTTATTTATTGACGATAGCAGGATTTTATTTTGCTGTTGGAGTTTCACTCATGTTAGGATTAGATTTCTTGCTTGAGATTATTTCTGGCGTATTTCAAAATCGAATCGTAAGCTGGACGTTCTTTATTATTGGGGTGATATTGTTCATAGCAAGTTTTTATGTTCCAACAAAGAAAAGTTCAGACCTACCTGCACCAAAATCAAAAAGCATTCTTTCAATGGTTGCTCTGGGATTCACTACTTCATTAATTGAAGTAGGTACTGCATTTCCTTATTTTGCAGCAATTGGCATAATGACTACTTCTAATCTATCGTGGGTGGAATGGTCTTCTATTTTAGCTGGATACAACTTTATCATGGTGTTGCCTTCCCTCGTGCTGTTTCTTTTCTATCTCCTGTTTGGGCGGTGGATGCAAACATCTCTCGAGAAGCTTCGAGTGAAAATCGCTAATAATACAGGATCGACTCTTTCGTGGATTATGTGTATAGTTGGACTCATCCTGATTTTTAATAGCCTGGATTATTTGTAGGATGTTTGACCAGAGTATTAGATAAAAGTAGAATTATTCAACAATCGGGTACGATTTTTGAATAACAAAGGCAAAAAATGATTAAACCTTTTTATAAAGACCAATTTTAATTCTGCTGATGAAGAATCCATTTTGATCAAACTTTTTTCAAAATGGATTTTATTGATTTATCGTAAAATAGGGGTTTATGAGGCATTTTTGATCAAACTTTATTTCAAAGCTACAGTGATCAGTATGGAAAAGCGAAATTTATTCAAGTGGAAGCATTATCATCATGATATTATGTTGCAAACAGTAAGATGGTACCTACGG
>NZ_CM000745.1:5166807-5167138 GCF_000161455.1 Bacillus pseudomycoides DSM 12442 | reverse complement strand
ACATTTAGCTGATTTAGAGACACAAAACCAAAAATTTTATGATTTAACAAAGAACCTAACAGTAGCAGATTTACAAAAATCAATGCTTCTTATTATGCAAAATGATTTACATACATTTGCTAATCAAGTAGATGTAGAACTTAACTTACTAAAACGCTATAAAGAAGATTTGAATTTAATCAAAAATAATATTACAAAATTATCTACTAATGTTGATACAACTGACCAGCAGTCTCAAAAAGATACATTAAGACAATTAAAAAATGTAACAAGTTATCTTGAAGAACAAGCTAATAAGTTTTAATATTATGAATTTAATGAAAAAATATAA
>NZ_CM000745.1:5164780-5166707 GCF_000161455.1 Bacillus pseudomycoides DSM 12442 | reverse complement strand
AAGAGATATTTGTTCAGAAAACCTTATGTTTATGAACAGAGGCTAAAACTCAAGATGTAAATTTAGGAGATAAATTGCACTTGTTTTAAGTGCTATTTTGCACTATAGGTAAACATAAAAAAGCTATCAATTCCATGATAGCTTTTTTATAACTAAGTACGATTATTTTAATACTCTTTATTCCACTAACGCACCTTTTAGCTCAATAACAATGTCTAAAACTTTATTATTCGAATCCTATACTAAGCTTTCTTCCCCCTCATTTTATGACAAAGAGACATGATAAGCCAAATAGCAGTTGGAAGTGCGATTGCTCCAATAATCATAGACGCTAACATGTTAACTGCACTGCCAGCGGCGTATAACAATATAAAAACAGCAATTAAGAAGAGAAGGGCTCGTATAGTTTTCAAAAGATTAACTAAGCCTTTTTTTTCTTGTACCTTCCATTTGTTATTATATGTTGCGATTACAGTCCAAGCTGTTGGAAGTGCAATGACAGTGAAAATAACTGCGATTGCCAACAATATGGATTGTAATGTTCCAGAGCTTATCATTGCTCCAACCCATGCAAGTACTGTTATTAAAACGAACGGAATGGCAAAATAATTCATAGAACGGGCTAAATTCCCATACTTTTCTACGGATGTGCCACGGTCACTATAAATTGGTTTTGTATTAGGTTGTGCTCGAAATAAATGAATATCTCCTTCTGAGGCAATATGCGACCAGCCAGAGAATGAAAAAAAGTCCAAGTATTCCTCTGCTTCCCCCTCTTTTAATGAACGATAATCTACACTGTAGATATAATCTGAGCATTCTCCTTTTTCAAGCGTATACCCCATAAACTTAAAATCACTGACATGCCACCCCTTCAAAGAAAATCGGCGTAATTTTTCCATGTCCTTTTCCTCAGAAAAAGCTAACCCGCCTGACGTAATATACTTTGTTTTTCTCATTCTTTAACCTCCTTCAATCCCGTTTCTGCTAATTGAATCATCAGTTTCCTTATCTTCACATCTTCTTCTAATACTTCTCTGCCCTTGTCAGTAAGCAGATATGTTTTACGCCTTGAATCCGAACCATCATGCAAATAAATCCATTCTTGTTTTAATAACTTTTTTATAATCGTGTACATTGAAGCAGGACCTATAGTAATTGCCCCATTTGTTGTTTCTTCAATTAAGCTCATAATTGCGTAACCATGCCCTGGTTTAGTTAAAGCAGCCATAATATAAAACACTGAATCCGTTAGCTCAGTTTTTTTCAACCCATCACCTTCTATATCTCTTTAATATGTATCGCAAAACGATATATCTAAAAACAATATATCATGATATGATATATATATCTAGAGTTATATCATAATTTGATACATCAATGGATAATATTTATCCTTTATAATCAAAAAAATCCTTGCAAAATGGTCTCTTCGCCAAATCGAAAAACAAATGATGTTCTTGTCCATCATCCTTCTATAACTATACTGATCCGTTACTTTAAGTGCATTACTTCACATTCTCTATATTTATATTGTTAAAAGAATAGCATTATCTGTTCCAAAACTCGTGCAAAATAGCACTTAAAACAAGTGCAATTTATCTCCTAAATTTACACTCAAGAATATCAACATTTTTTAGCTATAATCTTGTTCATAAAGTGTGTAAATAATTCAATGTTCATTTAATCTGTTGTTTTTATCTTTCTAAACACATAATCATCCTCTATGAACGCTGTCATAGTAAGGATTTTCAGTCCTTAGCGTACAATTTTCCCAGAATGATATAGTGACCCCTTTAAGCAAAGGTTTAAACACATTCTTGTTATGATTGTGAGTTTTTGGGTCATTATGTTTCTCATGTATGGTGAAAGCCTGTTACAATGAGAAAATGGCATAGGGTATGAGAAATATAGAGCTATAGAATAT
>NZ_CM000745.1:5164369-5164680 GCF_000161455.1 Bacillus pseudomycoides DSM 12442 | reverse complement strand
CTTTGTTTAGCAGCTTTTAAATCATCAAGTATTAAAGAGAATTTATGTTCTTGCATAGAGTCGATATTATCATGTAAATCTGTATAATTGGCCCCCATTTTATTCCATTGTTGTTGGATGCTTGTTAGAGACAGTATTGCTTGATCCACTGTTTGATACAGATCTGTCAAAGTTGCTTTCGCGTTAGTAAGCGAAATAACTGCTTGGCTAGCAAGATCGGCTTTCGTACTTAATTCTCCGATTTTTTTAGAAATTTCGTTATAAGAGTTCATATGATTAGACGCCGTGACACCAGCTGCTGTTCCTAAACC
>NZ_CM000745.1:5163522-5164269 GCF_000161455.1 Bacillus pseudomycoides DSM 12442 | reverse complement strand
TTGGGTTATAATAAGTAACGTCTTTTAGCTCACTTGCTCCGTCTGGTTGGACATATCCACGGGCATGGTTGGTGCCTGGAATAACGCTTGAATTGCCAGGTAGGAATGTATTCGACAATTCAAGCGGTTCAATAATCCGATTTTCAATCTCTTCCGCATAGCTGTTTCTGGTTACTTTTTCAATAAGAATACCCAGTAATACATATCCTGTGTTTGAATAAGACCATCCATCTCCTGGGGAAAAGTCTGGGGGCAGAGAAATCCCCATCTTCACTAACTCTTCAGCCGTATACGATTTTTTTGTATCCGTAAAATCAGCGTCTTTTGACCTTGAGTATTCAGCGATACCACTTGTATGGTTCAATATGTGCCGAATAGTAATCTTGTTACCATCATATCCATTTCCTTGAATGGCACCAGGCAACCATTTTTCGATGTAGTCGTCTAGATTCAGGCGATTCTCTCCAGCTAATTGAAGTATAACCGTTGCGGTGAACGTCTTCGTCACACTCCCAATGCGAAAGCGAAAATCTGTTTTCATTGGCTTCTTGGTTCTCAGATCCGCTATCCCAGCGGCATACCCCCACGTTTTTCCACCCTCAGAAGTTTTAGCAAGTATCCCCGGGTATCCAAGTTGCAATGTATCCCGCATTGCTTGCTTGACGGAAGTACGATCTCGTTGAGTATTTGTTTGTAACGAACTAGATACATTTTGAGTGGGCTCTGCTTTTACAATTGAGGTTGGTG
>NZ_CM000745.1:5163110-5163422 GCF_000161455.1 Bacillus pseudomycoides DSM 12442 | reverse complement strand
GCAAAAATAAGGAAATATTGGTTCCGTTGCAAAGTTACTCAAAACATAGAGAATCTATGATTACATTGTTAAATGGTTATAAAATAATTAGTAAATCCCTATATAACGAAAAGGCGAAGTCTGATTCAAGACTTCGCCTTTCACTATAAATTTTCTTTAATACTTGATGATTTAAAGGCTGCTAAACAAAGTTGAAATGATATTCATAGCGATGCAGAACTAGCTTCAAAAGATATCGCTTTTAAAGGAGAAATAAACTTACAATCAAAACCTATATAGGAGGAATATGAAATGATGAAAAAACTCCCTTAC